>CAZVFM010000240.1:0-2210 GCA_964626095.1 uncultured Roseivirgaceae bacterium
CAGATAAACAAAGTTTGAATTTCAAAGGATAATGAACAGACCGGAACAAAAGCAGTTCTACAGTGAAATCATTAAAAAGCACAAAGGCATTTTGCTGAAGGTTGCTCGTGTTTATTGCCAAAATGAAACAGACAGACAAGATCTTATGCAGGAAATTATGATACAGGTTTGGCATTCCATCGATAGGTATGATAAAAAATTTAGAATGTCAACATGGTTGTACCGCATCTCGTTGAATGTTGCTATCTCTTTTTACAGAAAAAATATATCTCGAACAAAAAAATATATCGTGCTGGATAACAAAATGATTCAAACCCCAGTCGAAGCTGAAATGGATAATGAACAGCACTTAAAATTACTGGAGCAATTCATTAGCGAGCTTAAGGAAATAGATAAAGCATTGATGCTTTTATACCTGGAAGATAAAAGTCATGCCGAGATTGGAGAGATTCTAGGAATGTCGATCAGCAATGTAGGAACGAAAGTTGGGCGCATTAAGAAACAACTAAAAACACGATTTACTCAGGTAAATGCATAATGCAATGAATGAACAAGAACTAAAAGAACTTTGGCAAAAAAGTCATCAGAAGCTGGAAGAAAGCCTGGTGATCAGTCAACAAAATACAGAAGCTATATGCCAGTTAAAAGTACAGAGTCTATTAGCTTCGATGAACCCCATTAAAATTTTTACATTGTTAGTCGGCATTTTGTGGGTTGGTATAGGTAGTGTAGTACTTGCCAATCTTTTTGTCTTTGCATTTGATAGTAGCAGCAAATTTTTCCTCGTTTCTGCCGCTATTCAGCTACTGCTTACGGCCATTGCTATCAGTGTCTATGTCTATCAATTAACTACCATTAGTCAAATAGACATTGCCAAACCCATTTTAAAAACTCAGGAAAAGTTAGCCGGGTTGACAACTTCTACCCTTTGGATTACTCGAATTCTATTCTTGCAACTTCCTGTCTGGACAACCTTTTGGTGGAATGAAAGCATGCTTCAAAATTGGAATTTTTGGCAATGGGCAATTGCAATAATTATTACTTGCACATTCACCTTAATTGCCTTATGGCTTTTCTTCAATATCAAATTTGAGAACAGAAATAAAAAGTGGTTCAGGCTCATCTTCAAAGGAAAAGAATGGACACCCCTGATGAAAGCTATGGGCTTGTTGGAGCAATTAAAGGTCTATAATCAAAGCAAATCATACTAAACATTATCACACGTACACTTTCAAATATTTAATCATTTAAACAATCGTAATTATGCTAACTAAAATCAAAACTAAAGGGCTATCCGCCCTTTTAATGGCCACGCTTTTCTTTACAGCTTCGTGCAATAGCCAAAGTAAAACAGAAGCAGGCGCAGTAAAAGCTCCTAAAGTGGATATTCATACGGCCATTATTACCGACAATATGGAGGTATTAAAACAACACTTGGATTATGGCACTGATTTGAATGCCAAAGATCCAATGGGTGGTTCAAGTCCATTGATAACTGCTACTGTGTTTGGTAAAACGGAAATGGCCAAAGTCCTGATAGATGCTGGAGTTGACTTGGGCGTAAAAAACAATGATGGCTCTACAGCACTACATACTGCTGCATTCTTTTGCCAACCGGAAATTGTACAGATGTTATTACAAAAGGGTGCAGACAAGGGCCTTAAGAACAATTATGGACAAACACCCTATGAGACAGTTTCCGGTTCATTTGCAGAAGTAAAAGAGATTTACAAAGGGCTTGGTGCCATGCTTGAACCCATGGGACTTAAAATGGATTTGAAGCACATAGAAAAAACAAGGCCCCAGGTAGCTGAGATCCTAAAATGACAGCAGATAACAGGCGGTATGATATTGACGCTATAAGAGTAATTGCCATTGGGCTTTTACTCTTATATCATACAGCCATCGGCTTTCAGTTTTGGGGATATATGATTGGGTTTATTACTAACAATACTTCTCTATTATATATATGGCCGGTTATGGCGATGCTAAATATTTGGAGAATCCCACTATTGTTTTTTGTTTCGGGTATGGGAGTTTATTTCGCAATACAAAACAGAAATTGGAAACAATTGCTCACCGAAAGGGCAAAAAGAATTCTCTTACCATTTTTGTTTGGTTGCTTTGTAATTGTACCCGTACATATCTATCTATTACAATACTACTATTCGCTTCAACTAAACTATCAGCCAGGCCCAGGGCACTTGTGG
>CAZVFM010000240.1:2220-4153 GCA_964626095.1 uncultured Roseivirgaceae bacterium
AACAACAGGATTGCCATTTCTTTCATACGATTGACGCTGCTCGGAACTTTTAGTAGTCGGTTAGATTTTTTTTTGATTACAGATATTAATTAATTGGGTCTACTTGGCAATATTTTTATTTATACGATAATGCTTTCCCCGGTTTTCTTTTATTTCAAACGAAATGAAGAGACAAAAATAATCCTTGTCTTAAAAAAAATATTAAGTAGTCCCCTTTGCCTGATTGCTGTGATTGCGATTTTTATTATTGAAATAGCATTGCTAGATCCAGCATTGTATGAATTGTATGCCATGACCTGGCATGGCTTCTTTTTAGGTTTAATCGCTTTCTTTCTAGGGTTTTGCTTTGTGATGTCCGGTTCAGCTTTTTGGACAATGCTACTTAGATGGAAGTGGGCATTGTTGATTATTGCTTTTCTATTCTACAGCAATCGGCTTTTAGCAACCCAGATGAAAGTACACCACTTTTTACTGGCTACAGAATCCGTTTTTTGGATTTTTTCAGTTTTTGCGTTTGGGCATCAATACTTTAACAAGAACAGCAAAGTGATGAGATACCTGAGCAGGGCAGCATATCCAGTCTATATAATCCATATGATGTTTCTTTACCTTGCTTCTCTTTTAGTGTTTCCATTGGAAATTAATGCATGGCTTAAATTCCTGGTTGTCTTAATAGCTACACTAGCGGGTAGTTTTATGTGCTATGAACTTCTTATCAGAAGAATAAAAATAGTCGGGCCTCTTTTCGGGATGAAGTAATACTAGAAGTCATCTCAAAAATAGTGGCGTCATTGCTAACGAACTTTTTTATTTTTGAGATGGGTTCTAACATTCTATTGACCGATATGTTCCTGGCCAGTAGCCGGGGATTTTGATGACATCAGTAACCTCAAAACCTTAAGTATTTAGTTATTTTTACAAACAATTAAATACTTACTGCAAATTTGTTTGCAGAAAAGAATAGCATTACAACGCAATTAAGAACTGAGCCAATGGAAACCATTCTCTTTGATTTTATTTCGAAATACATAACGCTTACTGAGGAAGAAAAGCAAGCCATGACCGATGTTGATGTTTTCAGAACATATAAAAAAGGAACAGTTTTATTGAAGGAGGGTGAGATTACACGCGATGGATATTTTGTTTTGAAAGGATGTATAAGAACATATTACATCATAGATGGAAACGAAAAGACAACTGAATTTTATACTGAAATGGAAGGGCTTACACCGCATGGTGTAATCAACAATAAGCCATCCGAGTACTATATATCATGTGTTGAAGACTCCATACTTACTGTATCCAATCCTGACATGGAGAAAACAATGTTCGAGAAATTCCCCCGGTTTGAAACCTTGTGCAGACTATTGTCCGAGGATTTATTGGCCAGAAAACAATCCTCATTTGATGAGTTCAAAACTTCTTCGCCCGAGCAGCGCTACTTAAACCTGATGCAGATAAGGCCCGATTTGTTGCAGCGGGCACCACAACATCAGCTGGCCAGTTATTTGGGAATTACCCCTCAGTCGCTAAGCAGGCTACGGAGCAGAATGATTGGAAAACATATTTGATATTTTTGAAGCAAATGAATTACCAAACCTACGAACCGAGCAAAGCACTGAGCACACTGGTAAAATGTTATTGGACACTGGAAAGTCCTAATGAAAAAGCAGCACAAAGACAAACCATAGTTCCTGACGGTTGTATGGAAATGATTTTTCACTATGGTGATTTATACAAGCAGTACTTAGAAAACGGTAACAGCATTATTCAGCCGAGATGTTTTGTCTTCGGGCAGTTGACCCGACCGCTTGAAATAGAACCGACAGGTATAACAGGTATTTTTTCTGTTCGTTTTCATCCCGAAGGGTTTTTACCCTTTGCATCTGTTCCGATAAAAGAAATGGAAAACAAAGCCCTTTCATTGGAATCT
>CAZVFM010000241.1:0-4140 GCA_964626095.1 uncultured Roseivirgaceae bacterium
CTTGTGAATAAACCCTCACCAGCTCCCAGATCGGCCCAAAGCTCTGCCCTTGTTTCTAAGTCAAGTCCTTTCTCTATCAATCCAATAGCTGAAATTAATTCCATAACAAGGCAAACATAAGAACACAAGATACGTAAGTAATGCCATGTGTTTTTTATTGAAACTTTCAGTATTTGAAATACATTTACTCCGAATTTTTATAATCCTTTTAAAGGATTTGCATTATCATGCCTAAGTCACTCGTAATTTTAATTTCACTGCTATTGATTTGCCCATTTTACGGATGGACTCAACAAAAAAACCTACCGGGAGCAAGCCTACCTATTAGTAAAGCCAAAGGCAGTATACAATTAGATGGCGTGCTTGATGAGGAAGATTGGAAACATGCTGCAGTTGCCAAGAATTTCTTTATGAATTTTCCGTACGATTCAGCTCTTGCACCTTTTCAAACCGAAGCCAGGCTTACATTTGATGATCAAAATCTATACGTCTCATTTATCTGTTACGATGATCAAACTCCGGACATTGTTCAATCGCTGCGCAGAGATTTTGATTTTGACAATAACGACAATGTCAGTGTTATTCTGGGACCTTATAACGATAAGATCAACGGTTTCTTTTTTATTATCACACCCAGAGGTGTGCAGATGGAAGGGACCATTGCCACAGGTGGTGCTGGAGATGACAGTTTCAATGAAACCTGGGATAATAAATGGTATTCATTTGTACAAAAGTATGAGGATCGTTGGGTGGCCGAAATGGCGATTCCATTCAAAAGTATTCGGCACAAAAGTGGATTAAGTGAATGGAACATCACCTTTATGCGATGGGACAGAAAACGCAACCTGGGTTCAAGCTGGATCGCCACGCCTATTCAATTCATTCCTGCTTCATTTGCTTACTCCGGACAATTGCAATGGCAAGAGCCTCCGCCCGAAAGTAAATCCAATATTTCGCTCATCCCTTTTGTAGCGGCCGGAACTTCAAGGGATAATACGAGCGATCCTGTTCAGCGTAATCACGATCTGCAGGCTGGCTTTGATGCGAAAATTGGTATCACCCCATCGCTTAATCTCGACTTAACTTTTAATCCGGATTTTTCACAAGTTGAAGTCGACCGGCAAGTGATTAACCTCACCCGCTTTGAATTTCAGTTTCCGGAGTTGCGCCAGTTTTTTCTTGAAAACAATGATCTCTTTCAAAACGCAGGCTTTCCTCAAATACGGCCCTTTTTCTCCAGGAGAATTGGTTTGGCACGCGACTCTTCCGGAAATATTCAACGCATTCCTATTTTTTATGGCGCAAGGTTGAGTGGCTCCATAACCAAAGACTGGCGCATGAGTGTGTTGAATATGCATACACGTGAAAATCTTGAAACCGGATTACCTGATCAGAACTATACTGTCGCAGCGCTACAACGCAACTTTTGGAAACAATCAAACATTACTCTCTCTTATGTCAATAAAGAATCGCTCGGTATTACCGAAAACGACAGCCTCAAATATTTTAACAGCGAACTATGGAAAAACAAAATTGAAGGTACCGATACACTTGCTTTGCTCAACAGGTATAACCGGGTGCTTACCCTTGACCTTGACTTGTTAAGTGCAGATAATAAATGGTACGGTAGTTTTTTTTACAGCACTTCCTTTGATGCTTTTAATACTTCTGATAAGCAAAGTGCCGGGGCATTTGTTCGGTACAACAAAAGAAGTATTGAGGCAGTAGGCGGTGGTACATTTTTGCAAAGAAACTACAATGCAGAAGCAGGCTTTGTTCCTGCAATAGGAATATATCCCGGTTTATTTGAAACCTTTTTTAACGTGGCTGGCCGCTTATTTCCCAAACACAAGGCCATTGCCATTATGGGGCCTTCTGCTTCCGTTAATTTTACGCATATTCCTTCGGGTACTTTAACGGATAAATCGTTTAACCTCGGCTATTATATCAACTTTAATAATACGGCCAACCTTGAATTCAACTATGGCTATACCTTCCAGCAGCTTACTTTTGATTTTAATCCCATCAGCAGAGAACGGTATTCCTCTTTTCTTAATGGAGAAAAATACCATTGGCATAACTATAACATCAGCTACCAATCCGATTTGCGTAAAGTCTTTAACTTTATTCTCAACACCAATGCGGGTGGCTTTTACAATGGTGACAGTTATGGCCTCAGCGGAAGATTGAATTACCGATACCAACCTTATGGAAGTGTTTCTGTACAGTTCGATTACAATGATATACGCCTGCCCGACAATTATGGCAAAGAGCGTTTGTTGCTACTGGGTCCAAGAGCAGATTTAACACTTACCGACAAACTCTTTCTTACCACTTTTGTGCAGTACAACCAATTAGCCGATAATATTAACCTGAACGCGCGATTTCAATGGCGCTACCAACCGGCCTCTGATTTTTTTGTTGTGTACACCGAGAATTATTTACCCGCACCTTTTAGTAGTAAAAACAGGGCATTGGTAATGAAGTTTACGTATTGGTTGAATATTTAATAGCCTGCATGGGAGTAAGTGCATATTTTGATTTAATCAGTTCTATTTCATTTTCAGTAAAAACTACCTCTTAGTCGCTCGCTTTTAGCGAGTGACTTATATATCACCCAGCCTCTCGCAGATTTATGAAATCCGATTAAAGCTTTGATGAAACCGGCAAGATGCCATAATGATAGGCCTCACTCGGCACAGCCGAGCGACTGATGGGGGTCAATGTCGTCATAGAATATGCACGCTAACGTTTTGCGGCTTTGCGTTCGGGCGGGCTTTTTAGCACTACACTTGATACGAAGAACCGAGCTCAAATATACGCAAAATGCGTCAAACGAAGCACGAAACCCCGCCTGACGCAAAACCGCTGTTATGCGTTCGCTCTTTTCTTTCTCCGCTATTTCGGTGAGTTAAGAGCCATTTTGTTTCCTTCCGAGTCAAGGAAAATAGCAAAGAACCCACTTTCGTCAGGGTAAGCTGTTTTAGCTAATAATATCTGTCCGCCATTTTTCTCTACTCTGTCAAGAAATACTTGTAGATTTTCTCCAGCGTTAAGGTACATTGTTACACCGTCTGCTGATGGTTTGTTACCGTCTGCTTGAATGATGACACCGTGTACCATTTGTCCTTCATATGGCAGGATTCCCATAAGCATACCTTCAACTTCCATTTTTTCAATTTTAATGTCTAGTAATGCTTGATAAAAATTAATTGCTCTTGAAATATCCGTTGCTGGAATTTCAAACATTGAAATGTAACTTTTCATATTTTCTACTTTTGAATTTGTTATGGTGTCTTGTGTCTGTGCTTCAGAATTAGTTTTGTTCGAATTGTTGCACGAAACAAAACATATTGCAGAAACCAACGAAGCAAAAACTATTCTTTTATATGCCATTGATTTTTTAGTTTTAATCAAGTGCAAATTTATGGGGTATTTAAAGGTCAAAATAGTAGAAATGCGACACTACAAAATTTCTTTGTAAAAAAGTGCAACTAGAGCCATATTTTCATTGTCCAAAAATTCCTTTGGTGTAACTCCAACAAGGTCTTTAAAATCTTTTATGAAGTGGTTTTGGTCGAAATATTCACTTTCGTAAGCAATGTCCGTCAGCGTATTTGATTTTTTATTGAGCAACAGGTTTAATGTTGCTTGTAGTCGAATGGCTTTGCCTAATTGCTTGGGGCTAATGCCAATTTGCTTTCTAAAATGCCTTTCAAGTTGTCTTCTTTTTGAAACATCATCTTTCAAAATAACATTGATTGCAGCAGTTCCGTTTGTTTTGAGAAGATCGTCAATGGTTGATTTCACTATATTACTTATTGTATTCTTTTCGCTTAGTATTTTCAATAGGAATGTTTCAATAATATTAATTCTATGTTGGTTATCAGCAGCTTGAATCATTTGTTGCTCCAATATGTCGGCTTCAACTTGTCCAAAAAGTTCTGAAATAGGCGTTTCCTTGTCAACCAAGTTCTCCAGAGGCATTGTCACAAAGTTTGCAAATCCAATAGGATAGAAACATATTGCGAAAGTGTCAACATTTCCAGTAGGTAAGATGTCAAAGGATTTAGTTCTCTGTCCCATTACCATTGCATTGGGGTGAAGGATGAAGTCAGTCTCCGAAGTGAATCTTTTAAT
>CAZVFM010000242.1:0-4135 GCA_964626095.1 uncultured Roseivirgaceae bacterium
TTCTTGCTTTATCACGATTGATGTTGATGTTTAATTCGGGTTTGGTAAACTTCAAATCCAGATCTACAAATGTAAACATTGAACTAGTGCTGGCTTTTTCCATAAAAGTAGGTAAAACCTCTTTTAATTTTTCGAGTTCTGATGCCTGTATAACTATTTGTACAGGTAAACCACCCCTTCGGTCTCCAATGGTTTGTGCCTGCGAAGTGAATGCACGCACACCACTAAAACGCCCCAATTGAGGAGTAACATCGTCAACAATTTGCTGTTGGGTTCTTTCCCGCTGATCTGAGTCGGTAAGTATAACCCTGACAAAACCCGAATTAACACTACTTGCACCAAAGCCGGGGGAGGTAACGCTAATAATTCCTGTTCTCTCAGGCACTTCATTGTTTACAAAGTCGAGCATATCCATGACATATCTGTCCATGTACTCAAAGGTTGCTCCTTCGGGCCCGGTAGCCTGAATACGAAACTCTCCACGATCTTCCATTGGTGAGAGCTCGGAAGGAAGCGTTGTTCCAAAATGGAAAATCAGCACACCCGATAAAATCATAATAAAAAAAGCGGCCCACCTGAATTTCATGAAGCGCTCCAGCGAAGCAGCATATTTATCAGAAAGCCACACAAACATTGGCTCCGTTTTATTATACAACCATGATTGCTTTTCTCTTTTCTTTAGGATTTTAGAACACATCATCGGTGTAAGCGATAATGCAACAAATGAAGAGATCACCACAGAACTCGATATCACCAATCCAAATTCACGGAACAGACGCCCGGTTAATCCTTCCAAAAATATAATAGGCAGAAACACGGCCACTACAGCAATTGTTGTTGAAATTACCGCAAAATAAATTTCTGTTGAGCCTCGCTTTGCCGCTTCAATAGGATTCTCTCCTTCTTCAATTTTTGTGTAGATATTTTCCAATACCACAATGGTATCATCCACCACCAGGCCTATCGCCAAAACTATTCCCAACAGGGTGAGCACATTGATAGTGAAGCCCAGCATGTACATCATAAAGAATGCGCCTATTAAAGAAATAGGTATGGTAATTACTGGAATAACTGTTGTGCGCCAATCGCGTAAGAAGAAGAAAATGATGAATACCACCAGCGAAAAAGCGATGATGATCGTATCCTTTACTTCCAATATAGAGGATTTGATATATTCAGTTGAGTCGTAACTCATTTCGTACACAACATCTGGCGGGAGGTCTCTTTTGATTTGTTCTAATCTTTGATACAGTCGATCGGCAATGTCGATATTATTTGCCCCCGGTTGTGCAATAATGGCCAGGGCCACACTGGGAATCCCGTCTCTTCTCAGCAGGGTACGATCATTTTCAGGATACAATTGGGCCGTACCAATATCTCTGAATCTTACTACCAGGTCGCCATCTTCTTTAACAATTAATTCATTGAAATCTTCAACCGTAGTAAGCCGGCCCATGGTTTTTACCGTAAGTTCGGTATTCATTCCTTCCACCCTGCCGGTAGGTAATTCTACATTTTCGCGATTGATGGCTTGTTGTACATCAATAGGAGTAAGCTGCATGGACGCCAAACGCATTGGGTCCATCCACAATCGCATAGAATAACGTTTTTGACCCCATACCTGAACGGTACTTACACCAGGTATGGTTTGGATTCGCTCCTTAAAATAAATTTCTGTAATGCGTGAAAGTTCAAGCGGATCACGTTTATCACTCATCACACTGAAAAACATAATGGGACTGGAGTCGGCATCAGCTTTGGACACTACCGGTGGATCCACATCAGGTGGGAGGTTGCGTATAGCTCCTGAAACTTTATCGCGCACATC
This sequence comes from uncultured Roseivirgaceae bacterium, assembly GCA_964626095.1. Classification (GTDB taxonomy): domain Bacteria; phylum Bacteroidota; class Bacteroidia; order Cytophagales; family Cyclobacteriaceae; genus DAOLDI01. Next base: position 1,829 of record CAZVFM010000242.1, read on the forward strand.
GTTTGCAGCAGCTTCAAGATCTACCCCCAGTTCAAACTCAACGGTAATATTGCTTCTTCCTTCACGACTAACAGAAGTGATTGTTCGAATCCCCGCTATGCCGTTTACTGCTTCTTCAAGAGGCTCAGTAATTTGCGATTCAATGATATCAGCATTGGCCCCAACATAATTAGTAGAAACGCTGATCGTTGGTGGATCAACACTAGGAAATTCCCGAATGCCTAAATAGCTGAATCCAATCAAACCAAAGAGTACAATAACCATAGACATTACCATGGCCAATACCGGTCTCTCAATGCTTATTTTTGATAATCCCGCCATTTCGTTTTAGTTGCGCACATTCAAATATTGCAATTCAATTCCTTCTCTAATTTGTAACAAGCCTGTTGTAACCAAGGTGTCTCCATGCTTAAGTCCTGAAACAATTTCCACATCAGTTGGCGTGCGAATACCGGTTACTACGGTAACTGCCTGGGCCCTATTTCCCTTGCCTACATAAACCTTTGCCCCTTCCATGTCCTGAATAATTGCTTCTGATGGAACAAGCAAGGCATTATTAATAGTTTCGAAGATGAGTTCAACCCTTACAAACTGACCCGGTAAGAGCATTCCCTCCTTATTATCTGCCAGTGCCCTTAGTTTAAGGGTTCTGGTGTTTTGATCTATTTGTGGTTCCACTGCATATACTTTACCTATATGAACGCGGTCGTCATTTTCAACGGTAAACCGTATTTCCCTGCCTTCGGCAACTTTTGTACTGTATCGTGCAGGTATAGAGAATTCAATTTTTGCCGGGCTCAAGCTATAGATTGATGCAATTATATTATTTGGTGTAATGTACGCGCCTTCACTTATTAAGCGCAAACCTATGTATCCATCAAAAGGAGCGTATACCTTGGTGCGATCTATTTGCGCTTCAAATAAATGTATATCTGCCTCGGCTGTGTTAAGTCGATTAAGTGCGTTCTCATATTCTTCCTGGCTAATCGCTTCTTTCTCAACCAAAATGCGTTGTCTGTATTCGCTATCTTTATTTAGTTTATAATTATACTTTGCCTTTTCGAGTTGCGCTCTAAGTTCATCATCATTAATGTTGAGCAATAACTTGCCTTTTTTTACAAACTCACCTTCTTTAAAATTAATTTGAGTAACCTTGCCGGAGGTTTCGCTTCTCAGTTCGGCAGATTCATTTGCAATTATAGAACCTGTAATAATTATTTTGTTCTCTAACTCCATGGGCTTTAGCACGACTGCATCCACTGGCAATTTCATTTCTCGCGGCCCTGCCGAAGCATCAAGTTGCTTATTAATACTTGCTTCCTTTATTTTTGGCCAGGCAAGCAAAGCAATAATTATTATTACAATAACAATGGGGACAATTTTTTTTATCATCTAGTCAAAAAATAATCGGGATAAACTTATTGTATTTGGATATGCTATTTTCTTCGAGAAAAAATTTCATGCAGAGCAAGTACCTGAGGTAAAATCATACGCACCTCATCATTAACAATTGTGTGATGTGCCAATATCATTCCCTCGCTTGTATTCATTTGTTTTTTTATTATCGCTTTAATCTGTTTCAAATTTCTTTGCGGATCTCTTTCAAGAACCCGGTTAATTCTCAATTGTTCAGGCGCTGTAACAAGTACCAGTTCATCTAATTCCTTATACGAACCTGTCTCAAACAACAAAGCGGCTTCCTTTATCACATAAGCTACTTTATCTTGACTATTCAACCACTGGCTATAATCAACAGCTACTCTGGGATGAACGAGTGCGTTCAATTTCTCAAGTCGTTCATCATTGCCAAAAACCTGTTGGCCGAGGTATTCACGATTTAAGGTGCCATCTTTATTGTACGACAATTCTCCGAATTCTTTTTGGATTGACTGTATCAATATTCCATCTGTGGTCATAACCCTTTTCGCTCGGCTGTCAGCATCATAAACGGGGATGCCAAGTACATTAAATACCTTGCATACCAAACTTTTACCGGCACCTATTCCACCGGTAATGCCAACCTGAAAGGGTTTACTCAAGGATTATAGCGTTTAACAGAAACTGAATCTATGTGTTGAACACGAACATAGTCTGGTAAGTTTTCAATTTTAGGTAATATATTAATTGCCGAGACCTTCAAGCCTGATACATCCAGCTTTGCTGTGGGCAATGCTGCACGGAAATTATCCACTTTGTCTATTCTGATTTTAAATTCTGCATTGACCTTACTGTTTTCAAGAAGAGGTCGAGCCCTGGCGGGTACATTGACGAGTTCCAGTTCAAGAGAATCCTGAATGAGCACAAACT
>CAZVFM010000243.1:0-4095 GCA_964626095.1 uncultured Roseivirgaceae bacterium
GAAACAGTGTGGCCGTACCTAACGCAATAACCGAAACCTTCCAGGCCACACAATCAGGAGACTACCAGTTACGTATTTCAGGTGCACTGGGAGGCTGCCAGATTTTTTCTGCTTCAGAAACTTTAACCATCACTCCCAAACCTGCATTTGATTTAATTTTAGACGAATTCTATTGTGAAACTTCAGAAGCCATTTCATTGTCAGCCGCCTTACCTACAGGTGGTACTTTCTCAGGTGAAGGTATCAGTGCAGATTCATTTGATCCTGCAATAGCAGGCATTGGCCAACACTTAATTGAATATGTTTATACAGACGTTGTTTCTGGATGTACTTACAGCGAAAGTCAATTTGTTGTGGTGCTTGGTAGTCCGGAGCCTCCAACCATATTAGGAGATGCGATTTGTCCGGGAGATGTTGCAGTATTGAATGCTAGTGGCGCAATAGACGAAGATATTTATCAATGGTACACATTTGACAATACCTTAATCGCAGGCACGATTGGTACATCCTATACAACGGAGGCACTTACAGTAACTACGAGTTATTTTGTGAGTATACTTGATGAACAGGGTTGTGAAAGTCAGCGGGTAGAAATAACTGCAACAGTATTTGCACAACCTGATGTGCCGGTGGTAAACGATGGCCTGGGTTGCACGGAAGCAACAGTAACTTTATCAGCAAGCGGAGCAGCCGATGGTGATTATCGCTGGTATGATTCAGCGAGTGGAGGTACTGTGTTAGGTACGGATGCAAATTTTACTACCCCACTTATTGACGAAACCACTTCCTATTATGTTAGCCTTTTATCAACAGATGGATGTGAAAGTGATCGGACAGAAGTAGTGGCAACTATTGAAACCGTGGCACAACCTACTATTAACATTACAGGAAACACTGAGATTTGCGAAAATGAAACCGTGACATTATCAGCCCCTGCCGGATTTGACGATTACCTTTGGTCGAATGGTGCAAGCAGTCAGGAAATTGTTGTTACAGAAGCCGGTACTTATTCAGTAGTTGTTGTTAATAACAATGGTTGCGAGAGCGAAGCTTCAGACGAAGTAATCATTACAGAAATAGTATGCGCCAACGAGGCTCCGGTGATTGAACCTGTGCCTCTTACCACATTTATTGGAGGGAGCGTAAGCTTGAATCTACTTCAATTCATCAGCGATGAAGACGACAATCTTGACCTCTCAACCTTAAGGGTTATTGGCAACCAAACTCAGCAAGGTGCCCCGGCCACAATTGATACAGAGTTTAACTTAATTATCGACTACTCTGGAATTCCATTCTCCGGTATTGATATGGTAATGATAGAAGTATGCGATTTGTTAAACGCCTGTACCCAACAACAATTGTTTATTGAAGTAGTGGGCGATGTAGTGATTTACGATGGCTTCTCCCCTAATGGCGATGGCATCAATGATATTTTCTTTTTGCAATACATTGATATAATTGAAGATGCAAGGGAAAATAAAGTAACAATTTTTAATCGTTGGGGTGATGTGGTGTTCGAAATTGAAAATTACGATAACAACAATCGGGTCTTTAACGGATTAAATAGAAACGGAAACGAATTACCTGCAGGCGTTTACTTCTATCGCATAGTATTTAAGGGCAATCGGCCAGAAAAAAGAGGTTATGTAACCCTGAAACGTTAAGTAGTATACCATTCATACACGCCAAATATGAATTGGTCGATTTCCGGCTAGAATTCATACAAATTTTCATGTAATTGGGGATCTGAATCAAACTGTAAAAATACCAGGGAATTATAATTATGAGTGCTTTACAATATCTGCGCATAATTATATTCTCATTCCGTTAAACCTTAATCAAAAATTAAAAACACATGAAAAAATCCGTGAACTATCTTTTAGTATTTTGTATTGGCTTTGTATTCTCCTGTTCCGCACCAGAAAAGGAATTTCAATTACCAGATGTACCCGCACCTATTGCTTCTGTTGAGACCAAAGAAATTGTAGCTAAGCATGGCCATGTGCGTTTAGACAATTATTACTGGTTAAACGATAGGGAAGATCAGAATGTGATTGACTACCTGACTGCTGAAAATAATTATCTCGACACCATGATGGCCCATACCAAAGATTTTCAGGAAGTACTTTTTAATGAGATCCGCGGAAGAATAAAAGAAGATGATTCTTCGGTGCCCTCTAAAATTGATGATTACTATTATTACACAAAATATGTGGAAGGCGGAGAGTATGCCATTTACTGCCGTAAAAAAGGTTCACTTGAAGCTGAAGAAGAAATTATTGCCGATGGCAACGAATTAGGTAAAGGTCAATCCTTCTTTAGCTTTTTTACTATTACCAGTCCTGACCACAACCTGGCAGCAATTGTAATGGATACGGCGGGAAGAAATTTTTATACAGTAAAAGTAAAAGACCTGAGTACAGGAAAAATGCTTGCCGATAAAGTGCCCAATATGCGTGGCGGTGTACAGTGGACTAACGACAATAAATCATTTTACTACGCAATTCCCGAACCGGTTACATTAAGAAACTACCAGGTGAAAAGACATAAACTGGGAGAAGCCCCGGTAAATGATGAATTAATTTTTGAAGAAAAAGAGCAAACCCTTGCCTGCTACCTCGGTAAAACAAAATCAAAAAAATACATTACCATCTCCTCTGGCCGAACTGATGCAAGTTATGAACAATTTATTGATGCTGATAATCCCGGTAAACCAAAAGTTATTCAGCCCTTACAAGATAATGTTGAGTATTATGTAGATCACACGGGTGGCGATAAGTTTTATATCTACACAAACCTTGATGCAGTAAATTACAGACTAACTGAAGCACCCATTTCAAATTCTTCGCAACAAAACTGGAAAGATGTTATCCCACATCGTGAGGATGTATTTTTAAGAGGTGTGGAATACTTTAAGGACTATCTCGCACTGGATGAAATGCGTGAAGGTTTGGTAAAAATACGCTTGATCAAATGGGCTGATAAGACTGAACATGAGATCGCCTTTGATGAACCCGCCTATTTTGCAGGCGTAGGATACAATCCTGATTTCAATACCAACATCATTAGATATTCCTACACATCTATGACAACTCCTGGCTCTACTTATGATTACAATATGGACAGCCGTGAAAAAACACTCATGAAAGAGCAGGAAGTTTTGGGTGATTTCAATAAAAACAATTACCAAACCGAAAGAGTAATGGTTACGGCAAGAGACGGAAAGAAGGTACCCCTATCTATTGTTTATAGAAAAGATACTTTCAAAAAAGACGGAACAGTACCGGGCTGGATTTATGGTTATGGGTCATACGGTTCTTCAATGTATGCTACTTTTAACAGCAGTCGCTTAAGTTTGCTCGATCGAGGCTTTGTTTATGCCATCGCACATGTGCGTGGCGGACAAGAAATGGGCGGCAACTGGTACGAAGACGGCAAAATGATGAACAAGAAAAACACCTTTACCGATTTTATTGATTGCTCAAAATGGTTAATTGAGAATAAATATGTGGCTGAAGATAAATTATTCGCTTCTGGTGGCAGTGCAGGCGGATTATTAATGGGAGCTGTTGTCAATATGGCCCCTGAAATTTACAGAGGTATTGTAGCAGGTGTGCCTTTTGTTGACGTGATCACGACCATGATGGACGAAAGTATTCCACTCACCACATTCGAATGGCTGGAATGGGGCAATCCCAACATACAGGAACAGTATGAATACATGCTTTCGTATTCTCCGTACGATAATGTAGAGGCTAAGGATTATCCCAATATGCTGGTTACAACAGGTCTGCATGATTCGCAGGTACAATACTGGGAACCCGCTAAATGGGTTGCCTTGTTGCGCGCGACAAAAACCGATAACAACAGGCTATACCTCTACACCAATATGGATGCCGGACATGGCGGAGCGAGCGGTAGGTTTAGAAGATTAAAGCAAGTTGCCATGGAGTATGCTTTTGTTTTTGATATCCTAAGCATTAAGGAATAATATTTTCTGCATAAAAATAGCTCCTCAGGATTTGAAACACTGAGGAGCTATTTTTTTATTTTATCAATTGCTGTTCCCTGGCAATCTTCAGCAACATCTGCACA
>CAZVFM010000244.1:0-4093 GCA_964626095.1 uncultured Roseivirgaceae bacterium
ACACCATGCTTTGGATGCGCTTGTAATTGCTTGTACCACACGAGATCATGTGAATTTACTTAGCAACCAATCGGCTAAATCAGATATCAAACGCTACGATTTACAAAACAAACTGCGCAATACCGAAAAGTGGATTGACAAGGAAGGAAAGGAAAGAGACAAGTTCACTGAATTTAAAAAACCCTGGAAAAATTTTACCATTGATGCCAAAAATGAGTTGGAAAAAATTGTAGTGAGTTTCAAGCAAAACCTCCGGATCATTAATAAAACCTCTAACAAATACCAAAGCTACAAAGATGAAAATGGTCAACTAAGAGTAGGAAAAGACGGCAAACCAAAAAAAGATTTTATCTCTCAAATCAAAGGAGACAGTTGGGCAATCAGGAAGCCTCTGCACAAAGCATTTGTGTTTGGAAAAATTAATTTAGAAAGAATCAAAGCTCCTAATGGGAAAAGTATTGTTGCCATCAGAAGAAACATTGACCCAACAATTGATATAGATAAAATCACCGATACAGGTATTCAGAAAATTTTAAGAAATTACCTCAAAAGTAAAGACAATAATTTGGAAGTGGCTTTTTCACCAGAAGGCATTGAAGATTTAAATAAGAACATTAAACAATACAATGATGGAAAACTACATCAGCCCATTTATAAGGTCCGAACTTTTGAAGTTGGTAGTAGATTTCCACTGGGCGGTACAGGAAACAAAAAAAGTAAGTATGTTGAAACCGCAGATAGTACAAATCTTTTTTTTGTGATTTATGAAAGGGAAGACACTAAGACTAGAACATTTGAGACTATTCCTTTAAACGAAGTCATTGAACATCAAAAACAACAGTTTTCAGAGGGTAGAACAAAAGAAAACAGGACTGTAATTCCCATTAAAAGCACGTTGGAATATCGAACGAAGGAAGTTGCAGTTAATTATTTATTCCATCTATCTCCAAATGACTTGGTTTACGTACCAACCCAAGAAGAAAAAGAAAATATCAATAGAATTAACTTTGAGGATTTGAGTAAGGATCAGATTGAGAGGGTTTTTGTTGTCAATGATTTCTCAAGCACATGTTATTTTACACCTATTCATTTAGCAAAAAATATTGCCCCCAAAGAAGTCGATTTAAGTTTTGATTCTAAAAAGAACAAAATATCAGGGTCTTTTGATACAAAAACGGCAAGTTTTGAGGGAAAGCAAATTAAAGATGAGTGTATTAAACTTAAAGTGGATAGGCTTGGAAAGCTTTCAAAAGCATGATCAAACGCACGCTCTACTTCGGCAATCCCGCCTACCTCAGCAAAAAGGATGAGCAGCTATTGGTACGCCTTCCTGAAGTGGAGAAAAATGACACCCTCCCTGAATTATTTAAAAAGGAAGCACAGGCTATCATCCCCATTGAAGACATCGGCATCGTAATCCTGGACGATCAGCGCATTATTATTTCACAAGGACTGATCGAGAGCCTGCTTGCCAACAATGTGGCTTTGGTAACATGCGACAAAACCCATCATCCCATCGGACTGATGCTGAACCTGGCCGGCAACAATCTCCAGTCGGCAAAATTCCAGGCACAGCTAAATGCCCCTGCACCGCTTGCAAAACAACTGTGGCAGCAGACCATCAAAGCAAAAATTATTAATCAGGCTCAGCTGTTGAGACGCTATGGCAAAGAGGCTTCCAATATGATGAAGTGGGCCAATGATGTAAAATCCGGTGATGCTGATAATCTGGAAGCGAGGGCGGCCAGTTATTTCTGGAAAAACATTTTTCCAGAAATAAGGGATTTCAGAAGAGAGCGTGAAGGTGTACCTCCCAATAGTTTGCTGAACTACACCTATGCGATTTTGAGGGCCATCATTGCCCGCAACCTTGTTGGCTCCGGCTTATTACCCACATTAGGCATCCATCATCACAATCAGTACAATCACTATTGCCTGGCAGATGACATCATGGAACCCTACAGGCCGTTTGCGGATTTGCTGGTGTGTGAAATTATCAGAAATGGGGAGGACTTTACAGAATTAACCCCATCTGTAAAACGGCAGTTGCTGAGTATTGCTACTGTAGATGTACTCTTTGATGGTGAGCGCAGTCCACTGATGAATGCAGCTCAACGTACCACCGCTTCGCTTGCGAAGTGCTTTGAAGGAAAGGCAAAAAAGGTATTATATCCCAAATTGCCGTAACAAATGCGCCTCAATGAATACCGCATTATGTGGGTTATGATCATGTTCGATCTCCCGGTTGTCACCAAGAAAGACCGGAAGAATTATACAGCGTTCAGAAAAAGGATGATGAAGGACGGGTTTACCATGTTTCAGTTCAGTGCTTACCTGCGGCATTGCGCCAGCCGGGAGAATGCCGATGTGCATGTAAAACGGGTAAAGAAAAACCTGCCACCCAAGGGGCATGTGGGCATCCTCACCATTACGGACAAGCAATTTGGCATGATGCAAATCTTCTATGGTGCTGAAGAACAAGAAAAGCCCCCAATACCTCAGCAATTGGAGCTTTTCTGAGATAAAAAGGAGATCTGTTTTGGCTAACTAAGCACTCTCCACAAAAGGGTAGGTTATATTAACCGAGAAAATCTAAAATAGTATTTTAGATTTTCACGGTATGTTTTCATACATTTACTGCATGATCAAACGGGGGCAAGCGGATTACATTCATACGTTAATGAGGGAATTTCCCGTTGTTGTGCTGCTGGGGCCTCGGCAAGTGGGTAAGACTACGCTTGCACAAGCTATCCTGAAAAAGCGTAAAAAAAAGACGCTGTACTTTGATCTTGAAAGTGATGCAGACCTGGCAAAGCTTAAAGATCCTGCCTACCTGTTCGATCAATATCCTGATTATTGCATTGTAATTGATGAAGTCCAACGCATGCCCACAATGTTTGCAAATCTTCGTCCAGTCATTGACAAAAATCGAAAAGCAGGAAGATTTATCCTTACAGGCTCAGCAACCCCTGACCTGGTAAAAGGCGTGTCAGAGTCACTGGCAGGACGCATCGCATTTGTTGAACTGGCGCCTATAAATCTGAATGAAGCAAAAGGAAATCGCATCGGCCAACAACGGCATTGGTTTCGTGGAGGTTTTCCACTTGCACTCACAGCAGGAAATGATGCGGCCTTCATTCGTTGGATGGAGAATTTCATCCGGACATATATTGAACGCGATTTGTCGATGCTGTTTGGCGTATCCCTGTCCGAAAAGATCATGCGCAACTTTTGGTATATGCTGGCTGCCCATAATGGCTCTATCTGGAATGCCGAAACATTTGCAAAATCGCTGGGTGTTACCAGTCCAACGGTGAAGCGTTATCTTGATTTTCTGGAAGGGGCGTTTCTTGTAAGGCAACTTCCAGCCTGGTATGCGAATGCCCGCAAACGCCTGGTGAAAACACCAAAGGTTTATTTACGCGACAGTGGATTGCTACATATATTGAACCGCATCCATTCAGCAAATGATTTGCCGATTCACCTCAGCGTGGGGAGTTCATGGGAAGGCTATGTCATTGAACAAATCCACCAACTCAAACCCAGTCATATTGATTTGTATTATTATCGAACCCATCATGGAGCAGAATGTGATTTACTTTTAGTTGATGGATTAAAACCTGTAATGGCCATAGAAATCAAACATTCAACCACACCATCGCTTTCCAAAGGTTTTTATACTGTTATGAACGATCTTAAGATCAAACAGGGCTATATTATTATGCCAAAAGACGGCTCTCACCGTCTCGACAAACAAGTGCAATTTGGAAGCCTTGCTCAGTTTCTTACTGAAATATTGCCAAAAGTATGAATACCTGATGTACGAACAATTTGAAACCAGATAAAAAGCAAGAATAAAAAAACCTCCGATGCCTCAGCAACATGAACTGTTTTGAGGAATCGGAGGCCACATTCCTGCCTATCCGACAGGCACATTGACAACTTTAGCCCGGTTTTTGACCGCTGAAGATGCTCCTAACTTGCTGATTTACAGGGTCACAGAGCATATTCAGTTGTCAAAGATCGTTTGTTGAAAGCAAATCACAACCAGCAGGGCAGTTTTATGTTGCACTATCAAGTTGTCAAAGATCGT
>CAZVFM010000245.1:0-4092 GCA_964626095.1 uncultured Roseivirgaceae bacterium
TTATGGTATAAAGTCCTGCGTTATCACTTAAAATAATTGAATAGCTAAAATCTGTGGAGTCAAGCCCGGCACGCATATTATCCAATTCTTTGAAAAGAAGACCTCCCGCACCCCTAACCAGGGCTCCTTTAGGATTTCCGATGTTTCTTGCTCCTTCCCGTAAAATATTTTTGACCTGTGCTTCGGCAACAAAAGAAGCTACAGCGAATAACGATAAGATTAAATACCTCATAATGTTGTTTACTTGATTTTAAGATTCAAATTTAACAATTCTGAGGCCAGAACTACCTGAATTGCAATGGAACTTACATTTAAATACTTAATTGATTAATTTGGGCATTAATAGTTAGAAAACATATGAAAAGCTTGTTATCCATTTTAATATTTAATTTTCTGTGCTTCAGCATTTTTGCGCAAGAAAGTGAAACAGCTGATTTCTCCTCCCTAAAAATAAACAGCACAGATGCTGACGGTGATATGCTCGACTTTGCTGTAAGTAAAGACCAGCGTTATATCGCGGTGGCAAATGAAAATAAGGTGATCAAGTTATTTGATGGCCGCACGGGCAGGTTCATTAAAAGAATTCAAGGGTTTCATTCCAATCTTATCGAAATAATTGTTTCACCCGATAGCGAAAGGCTCATTACTGCAGGCTTTGACAATAGTCTTGCAGTAATCGACATAAAGAGTGCTGAAGTACTGAATACTGTCAAACTCAAAAATGGTTTGCGTTGTCTGGAAGTAGACGAACATGGGCATGTTGCCGTTGTAGGTGATAACAAAGGCCTCATCACTTTCGTGGATCTGAAAGAATTTAAAATCATTAAAGAAATTTCTTCTGGTTCTCCGCAGGTTACATCACTGGCATTTAGTCCCGACTACAAACAAATTGCTGCAGGAACGGGTATCGCTGTTGGCTACATGATAAAGAAATACCCTATACTGATTCTCAACATGGACAGCAGAGAAGTTTCAAAAAAAATTGATGGACTTCCCGGGGCAACAACTGCTGTACGTTACAGCTATGATGGCAAGTCATTGTATTCCGGACACAAATCGAATTCAAGGACTTTGATGAAGTGGGATCTTGCCTCAGGCAGCAACCAAATCATCAATCAAACTTTTAACATGGTTTCGCTTGCCGGATACGTAAGTATTGATGTTAATAAAGAAAATACGGTTATCACAGCTACAACTGATGATCGCTCTATACAGATTTACGATCTTATTAATAATACACAGCTATCAAATCAGGCGGCAAGCAAAATCAGATTATTACGTAAACTGGATCATTTCCCAAGAAATATTTTTGGTGTTAATGATGGGAAGAATTTTATCATTGGCGGATTTAATAAAAGTCTGCTATACATTTTCAGTTCTGAAAAGAAGGGCGTTGTGGGTTATATACATTTATATGATGACGAATGGGCAGTTGTGGCTGCCGATGGGCGCATGGATGGCTCATTAGAGGCCATTAAAAACCTGTCCTGGCGTGTAGGGTTTTATTCCATTCCGCTGGAAAACACTTTCGATGCAAGCTTTACGCCCAGGTTGCTTAGTCAGCTGATTACCGAAGAAGGTGTCCGCGAAGAATTCAAAGTGGAACAAGCAGCTAAAGAAATTCCTGAACTAAAAATAAGGAGTGTAGATAATCAAGCAATTAGTGCGGTTGGAGGGAAAGTGCCCAGCATCACAAGTGCCAAAAAAAATATTGTTATCAATGTTGCTGCTGAAAAAAATGCACATCAAATTGATGAGGTGCGCCTGTATCAAAACAACAAGTTGGTAACAAGTGTAAAAGCGCAAGAAGGAGAATCGCTTAATGATATAGAACTTAAAGCGAGTCTGACAGATGCATTCGGGCAAGAAAATTATTTCTACCTGACAGCAAAAAGCAAACAAGGTTTTGATGCCGAGAAAAGTAATTTCATTGTGAAATACGAAGGTAAATCAGATGATAAACCTAAACTCTATTTACTAACTGTTGGCGTAAACGAATATCGCAATCCTAAATACAATTTAAATTTTGCAGTGGCTGATGCCAATGCTTTTGAGGCAGAGGTAAAAAAAGGTGGCGCCCAACTTTTTGATCAGGTTGTAGTAAAAAATATTCGCGACAGCAAAGCAACCAAATCGGCTATAATTACTGCGTTCAAAGAAATTCAAAATCAGGCCAAAGAACAGGATTTATTTATGTTTTACTATGCAGGCCATGGTGTAATGTCGGACGGTAAGTCATCAGAATCACAGTTTTATCTTGTACCGCACGACATCACCCAACTTTATGGAAGGGATGATGTGCTCATTGAAAAAGCTTTATCAGCAAATGAATTAAAAGAGATTTCGAAAAATATTAATGCTCAAAAGCAGGTATTTATTTTAGATGCGTGTCAGTCGGCAGGTGCCATTGAAGCTATGGTTGTACGTGGTGCAGCTGAAGAAAAAGCATTGGCGCAATTGGCAAGAAGTACCGGTACATTTTGGATAACAGCTACAGGTTCTGAACAGTTTGCTACAGAGTTTGCCGATTTGGGTCATGGCGTATTTACCTATTCATTACTTGAAGGTTTACGCGGCAAAGCCGACAACGGTGATAAACGCATTACAATAAAAGAATTAAGCGCTTATATAGAAAACCGCGTGCCCGAACTTTCTGAAAAATACAAAGGCACACCGCAATTTCCATCGGGTTATTCTTTTGGTAACGATTTTCCAATTGTTATTGTAAACTAATTCATTTGATTTTTAACACTACACTATTTCAACAAATCTGCAATGAAGTGGCACCTTAATACCACCCTCGGGATAATTTCTGCCCTTGAGCAAATTTTTAATCAGAATAAATATGCAGATAAAGTAATTGAGAAGGTGTTGAAGCAAAATCCCAAATGGGGTGCCCGCGACCGCAAGTTCATTGCTGAAACAACTTACAATATTGTTCGCTGGTATCGCTTATTGCAGTATGCAGGAGATACAGAAAATAATTTCTGGCATTTGCTGGCATCGTGGTGCATCATCAACAATATCGGGCTACCCCCCTGGAAAGAATTTGAAAGCATACAGGCAGCAGAAGTACTCAAGAGATATCGCGAGGCTCAATATGTAAGAAAAATAAAAGAATCTATTCCGGATTGGTTAGACGAATTAGGAGAACGTGAACTAGGCGAGCATTGGAATGAGGAACTAAAAAGTCTGAATGAAGAAGCTGCAGTAGTATTACGTGTTAACCGCTTAAAAACATCAAAAGAAATTTTAAAACAAGTATTACTGGATGAGCAGATAGAAACTACGGAATCAAAAGATTATCCGGATGCACTACTGTTAAAAGAGCGAAGCAATATTTTTAAAACTGCTGCATTCAAGGAAGGGTTATTTGAAGTGCAGGATGCTTCTTCTCAACTCGTTGCGCCTTATATGGATATTAGTCCGGGTATGCGTGTAATTGATGCCTGCGCAGGAGCCGGTGGAAAAACCTTGCACATTGCAGCATTACTACAAAATAAAGGGCGTGTAATTGCCATGGATACAGAAGCCTGGAAACTGGAAGAACTAAAGAAAAGAGCAAGGCGTGCCGGTGTATCTAATATAGAAACGAAACATATTACTGGCAGCAAATTAATTAAACGCATGGGTAATTCGGCCGATAGACTCTTGCTTGATGTTCCCTGTTCAGGCTTAGGCGTGTTGAGAAGAAATCCTGATGCGAAGTGGAAACTATCTGAAAGTTTTATCAACCAGGTAAAAGTATTGCAGGCCGAATTGCTCGACCAATACAGTAAGATGTTAAAAAATGGAGGTATACTTGTTTACAGCACATGTAGTATACTACCTTCTGAAAATGAAAATCAGGTAAAGCATTTTCTTGAAAATAATAAAGTAAAATTTGAGCTTGTAGCACAACAAAGTATTTTACCATCAGGAGGCTTTGATGGTTTTTATATGGCGCGTATCAAAAAGATAAAATGAATTTGAAAGCTATCGTTAAATTTTTTGAGACTATTTATACGTTGTGGGCATTAAGTGTTTTCACTGTATTCATGCTGCTGTTCTTGCCGTTTATCATCATTCCAATTCTAATTGGAAATGCAGGCG
>CAZVFM010000246.1:0-4004 GCA_964626095.1 uncultured Roseivirgaceae bacterium
CTAACCATGCTGGTGAGTATAAAAATTCCAGCTAAAGCAAGCAAGATTAGCGCAACAGTGCCCGAAATTATATTGGTGAAATAAAGTATTGCAATTGCGACTGCCACCAGAACCCTGATGATGCGGTCAATAGTACCCATGTTCTTAATCATAATTTTAAGTGTTTGAACAAAGATACAAGATTTGCGAGGGCCTATTTGGTAACCTGAGTCACATAGCCTGAAAATATTAGTTTTGAGAAAATGTTGGATTGCTTTCTTGTTGAATGGTTTCCTCGATTCTAATTGTGCACATGTTGATTAGTCGTAATATCTTCTGGGTTTCGTAGGTATTGTTTTGATAGGAGGCCAGCATAAGTAAGTCCCGGATATCAGATAATAAGTGGGAGACTTCTTCTGCATTAACATATGAAACAATAGTTACTTTGCTGTTGATTGAGTTTTTCATCATTGCTGAATTTGAATTACTATATTTTGAAAAACGACATACATACTAAGTATGCCCAATATGAATAACTTCAAAATGCCATTCTCGAATTTTTCTTTCATTCTTATGCTTATTTTCATTGCAGTGGTTGTTTTGTCAATGCAAAGGTGGCTAGATGGGGCGTTATTTTCTTGAGAGAAAAACGTATTTTAGAAGAATCAGGGTATGGTAGGAAGATCAGGGTTTACCCTGAAGGGGCAGGCTTAGTCTATGGAGATGATATTATTTTTTATGGCGTATTTAACCAGTTCTGCCGTGTTTTTAAGCCCTAATTTTTCAAGGATATTGGTTTTATGGGTCTCTACAGTTTTAATGCTTATAAAAAGTGCTTCGCCAACTTCTTTGTTGCTTCTACCATTCGCTACGTGTTCAAGTATTTCAAACTCACGTTTAGTTAATTCGTTGGGGCGATTGCGAGGTGTTTTGCTTACTTTCTCATGTTTGTAGAAATCTTCAAAAACCAATTTCATGATGGCTTCATTAAAGTATTTCTCTCCTTTAAAGGCAGTGAGAATTGCAGCTACAAGTGTTTCTTTGTCAATGTCTTTAGGTAAATAGCCATCAATACCCGACTTTATCCCATCAGAAACAAACTCCTTACTTATTTCACTGGTAACTAAAATTACTTTAACCTCTGGGTCAAATTCTTTGATCCAACGAGTTGCTTCAATACCTGTCATTCCTTTCATCATAATATCCATTAGCACGACATCAGGTCGTTTTTGTCGAACTTCATTAATGGCTTCTTCGCCAGAGCTAACCGAATTGATTATCGTTATGTTCTCGATATTTGACAGCATGGATTTTATGCCATCCCGTATTAACTGATGGTCGTCTGTAATAAGTACTTTAATTGGCCGTGCTGTTTCCATGCTTTTCAGTATTTTTGTTTGCTGGTAAGGGGGTGGTATGAGGAAATGTAACTGTAAATGTAGTTCCTTTATTTAATTCACTCACTACTTTAATTTCTCCATTTAACAGCTCAACCGATTTCTTGACAATCGACAGACCAAGTCCTGTACCCTGAATTTTGTTCACGTACTTACTCCGCAAAAATGGTTCGAATATCATATTAATTTCATCTTCTGAAATGCCAATGCCTTGGTCTTTTACGGAAATGTGCAGCATATTTTCAGTAGTAGTGACCTCCAATAGTATTTCTTTATTATCAGGAGAAAACTTAATCGCGTTACTCAACAAGTTGGTCAGAATAGATCGAAGAAGTGTTTCATCAGTGGTAATTGTTTTAGGTACATTTTTAATCCTTGTAACAATACGATGAGATTTTTTTCTTGAGCTTGCCAGATCTTCGATTAACTTATATACTAATTCTTCAATATCAATTTCTGAAAGCATCAATTGAATTTTACCTGATTCTGTTTTACCGTAAGTCAATACATCGTCAAGCAGGTAGGTCATGTGCTTGGTGAGCTTTTCAACATTATTCAATTTATTGGTAAGCTCCTCATGGCTTAACTTGGTAAGATTGGATTTAATAAAGTTAGCTGAGAACGCTATGCTTGATAGGGGTACACGAAATTCGTGCGAAGCAATAGAGACAAACCGTTCTTTTAGTGCAAGAATTTCTTTTTCTTTTTCCATAGCTTCCCTTAACTCTGTTGTCCGTTCTTCCACCATTTTTTCTAAGGATGTTCTATAGGCCGTAAGTTCAGTAATATCTTGCCCAACAAGCGTAATGCCAATGGTTTGATTGGATGAATTTAATTTTGGAGTTGCACTCAGAAGAAGAGTTTTTCTACTGTCGAGTTTTGTATTAACTTCTACCTCAAAATTGGCAACTGGTCCTTTTTCTAATACACGATTAAGTAGGTATAAAAAACTTGCTTTTGATTTGTTGTCAAGCAAAACCCTATCAATTTTTTCTGCATATACTTCGTTATGCTCATACCCAGTTACATCAAAGCTCATTTTATTCCACTCTGTTATATAACCTCTGCTATCCAATCCTATGATAATAGCATTAGCATTTTTGATCAAATTGATCATTTCATTGGCAGAATTAACAAGTTTTGTCTCAAAAATCTTTTCTTTGGTGAGATCTCGGGAAATGATATTAATTGAAATAAGGTCATTATTTGTGTTAATTATCGGAGAGAAGCCCACTTCCAAATACATTTGTCCATTCTCAGGATCATTGAATTCAAAGAATGTTTTTCCAGGTTCATGAGAACTCTTGATGAAGCTGATCAGGTCTGAAAAAGTTTTTTTTCTTTTCTCGACTGTGATGTCAATAAGGTTAGCACCTATCACATCTTTGTTTGGGGATTGACCAAGTATATACTTTACCTTATTATTATGAAATAGTATTTTTCCTTTTAAATCAATTACAATAATTGAATTTTCAATATTGTTGATTACGGATATGAGAAAGTCACCCCTCATTATCAGTTGTTCTATTTTGGAAATGATTGGGGAGCCTAACGGTAATGGCTGTACCCTGCCCGGGGCTAGAACTTATTTTTATATCGCCTTTTAATCTTTCTACGGTTTCCTTTACAATGTAAAGACCCAATCCTGATCCTTCTTCTTTTTCAGAAGCCCTGTAAAACATATTGAAAACATTGGGCAAGTATTCTTCATTAATGCCAATGCCATTATCAATAATGCGAATTTCTGCAGTCACATTTGTAATTTGAATGAGGACTTCAATATCACATCTTCCTTTTTTTTCATCCTTGTACTTTATTGCATTAGAAAACAAATTACCCAGTATAACAGCAAGCCTATATTTATCTGAAAAGAATGGAGCGTTTCCTTCAACATTTACACTCTTTGCTATATCAGAAGATCCTTTTATATACTTGAGTCTATCAAAACATGTACTAACAATATCCTCGAAAATGATTTGCGAAATTTCAATTTCATTCCTGGCGTTTCTTGAATAATCTAAAATATCTTTTATAGTATCATCTAATTTATGGATGCTTTTGTCGATAAGGTCAAGGTAGTTGAGTAATACTGGATCGTTAGTGGTATTTTCAATTTTAGCTAAATGCACTAGTCCGAGAACAGAAGCTAATGGCGCACGCAAATTATGGGACACACTGTACACAAATGAATCAAGCTCTTTATTGATTTTTATTAATTCCTTATTCTGAATTTTTAATTCATTTTCTTGCACTAACCTATTTCGTTTCTGTTCGCGTGTGCTTAAAGCATTTGTAATAGCTATGGGTAGCCTTGATAAATTGGATTTTAATACGTAATCATCGGCTCCACGTTTTAAACAATTAACAGCAAACTCTTCTGAAACCGCGCCAGTAACCAGTATAAATGGAATATCCAGGTGATTGTCCTGGCAGATTTTTAAAGCCTCAATTGAATTGAACTGCGGTAAAGCATGATCTGACAATATTACATCGGGCTTAAAGTTTTTAATGGCATCATTAAATTCCTCTTCCGTATCGACACGTAGGCGGGTAAACTTAAGTTTCTCTTTTTTCAATACCCTATCCACCAGACCTGCATCTTCTTCAATGTCTTCAAGCATTAATATT
>CAZVFM010000247.1:0-3993 GCA_964626095.1 uncultured Roseivirgaceae bacterium
ATTTTATGATTACCGCCACGCTTCCTGAGCCATGGGAAGAAATTCTTTCACCCGAGAACAGAGCAACAAGTTTAGTTTTGAATAGCAAATTAAAAAAAAACGGAAGGGCCTACTATTCTGATACAAACGAGCCCTTGCCAGAGCAAGCGCAAATTATGTTTTATCTTCAGCAAAGCAATTGGCGTTATCAGCGCGAGGTGATGGAAGGTGGACGTATTGAATTAAACCTGCCGGAGTTATTTAGGGATGATGAGTTATTTTATCTTGCTGAATCAAAGAACGGTGAAGAGATTTCCAATGTTAAAGTCGACTGGGAAAATAAAGCGCCTGTACAATTGCCCCGGGCGAGATTGGCTAAAGAGACAAAAAATTTAGATCCTTATTCAACATTTATTCAAAAAAGTAAATTGATTGATCAGTCGTATGGATTTTATACTTCTGATCGAGTCATCACAGGTAACACTGCTTCTCCAAACGAAAGTTTTGAAAAGCTTGTCAAAGGAGTGGATGTAGAAATTAATTTTGATGACTTTATTAGGTTTTCTACTATGGAAGAACTTATCAAGGAAGTTATTCCACCTATTTATCATCGAAGAACTGGTCAGACAGATATTGTACGCGTTAAATTGCTTGATCCTATGAAGGCAACAGCAGATCCATTGTATATCATTGATGGTATTGCCACCAAGAACACAGCATTTTTTCTTTCCCTAAACCCATTGGATTTAATTTCGGTAAAGATTGTCAACAGTCCGAAGAAACTTTTGCCGCTAGGCCTGTTAGGAAAAAACGGCATCGTTATGATTGAAAGTAAGCGCACTGATCTTCGAGAGCCGTTAACAGATGCATCCAAACGGGTTGAAGGACTCAGCAAACCTATAAGTTTTACAAATATTGAACACTTCGGTTTTAGTGCTCAAAAGCCTGATTTCAGATCCACAATTTTTTGGAATCCCTCTATCCAAACAAACGACAATGGAAAGGCATCTGTAACTTTCTTTTGTTCAGACGATGTAGGCGTAATGAACATACACATAGAGGGTATTACCGCTGACGGCAAGGTATTTTCTGTAGGCAAGGAGATAAAAGTAAGCTTAGCGCCTGATGAAAATTAAGATGACGTGTGAAATTGAAAAAGCGCCTCGATGTTTGAGTTATAGATTAAATAATAAATGCCAAAAGTATTTTAGATTATGTGAAGCAATGCAGCTTGTACTTTGTTAGTCACTATATTAAAAGTTGGGAGGGATTACATTTTTTTTGGGTCAGGATTTAACTACCTTAGTTCATCCAAAGAAAACCTGCCTATGAAAGCCCAAAAAACTTTGTTAGCCCTTAAAATTGTTCTGTTTTTCTTCTTCGCAATAACACTTGTCTTCAGTACCCATGCCCAAACATGTGTTACAGGTAAATTGGATGAACGTGCAGCTGAATTTTTAAAGCAACAAAATGTAGAGCATAGCCTTCAGCAATTAATGGCGCTATCCATTGATGAAATCCGAAAGGAAGGACCTGCGAACTTTACTCAACTCAGTGAAAGCGATGTACAGAGAATAAAAATAACTGAGGACAATATTAAAGTAAACGTGGTAAATGCGGGTAATGGAGATAATTTGCCAGTAATCATCAATTTTCATCCGGGAGGATTCATTAAGCCACTGTTGCCCTGGATGGAGTATGAAGCCATGCGCTTATCAAAGAAATTCAATGCTGTAGTTTTCGATGTTGATTATCGTGTGGCACCTGAACATAAATTTCCTGCTGCCAGTCAGGATGCATATGCTGCCTACCTTTGGGTAACCGCGCATGCGAAAGAATATGGGGGAGATCCTGAAAAAATAATTGTGGTGGGTACAGGTGCTGGCGCCAGTCTGGCTGCATTGCTTATGCACAAAGCAAGGAAGGAGGAAAAGCACAAGCCACTGAAGTCTGTATTGATGATTTGCCCCATAGTAGACAACCCCTTAATAAGTTTTTATGCTTCTTATGAAGACAATGCCAAAGGTTTTGGTTTAAGTAAAGAGGAAGTAATGTTTTACACACAAACTTACCTGGAGAAGAGTCAGTGGTTTGCCACCCATCCCAATGTTTGGCCCATTTATGAAAACGAATTATTGGGTATGCCGCCTACCTTAATCATCACCACAGAGTTTGATGTGCTTCGTGATGAAGGCATTGCCTACGGTAAGAAACTTGAGAAAGCAGGCAACAGGGTTTCCATCAAATGTTTTCCTCAGCAATTACATGCTTTTACTGGTTTGCCCGATGATGCAGAAGAAAAAGTACGCGTATATGAGTTAATGGAAGAAGTGATTGTTTGGTCATTAGATAAATAGGATATCTATTTGACAACAGCGGTGGAAAACAAAACAGCTAATGCTATTTGATATCTGGTTCAATTGTTAGGAAAGACATCAAAACATGTTACTGAAATTACGGCAGACGGCTGGAGAGGCGTTACCCTTAATCAAGCCGCTGCCGAATCAATATATGAATCAACCTAAACTCACTTCTAATTCAAATACCTGGAACAATTGGTTATCAGGCTAATTCGAATCGATCCAGGTTCATTACTTTACTCCATGCTGCTACAAAATCATGTACAAATTTTTCATTTGCATCTGAACTACCATATACTTCAGCCAAAGCTCTGAGCTCTGAATTCGAACCAAAGATCAAATCCACCCGTGTGCCTGTCCACTTTACTTCAGCGGTTTTGCGATCACTTCCCTCAAAAACATCCTGATCTTCCAACTTTGCTTTCCATGTGGTATTCACATCAAGCAGGTTCAGGAAGAAGTCATTGGTAAGTGTTTCCGGACGCTTGGTAAAAACACCATGCTTAGAGTTATCAAAGTTTGTATTCAATACACGCATTCCCCCGATAAGCACGGTGAGTTCAGGGGCGGTAAGTGTTAGCAGTTGTGCTTTATCTACCAATAATTCCTCGGCTGAAACCGTGTACTTTTTCTTCATGTAATTGCGGAAGCCATCTGCCATCGGCTCAAGCGGCTCAAATGATTCTACATCCGTTTGTTCTTGTGAAGCATCGCCTCTGCCCGGTGTAAATGGAACAGAGATTGAAAGCCCGGCATTCTTTGCCGCTTTTTCAATAGCGGCACATCCGGCCAATACAATCAAATCAGCCATTGAAACTTGTTTACCCTCACTGGCCGAACTGTTGAACTCTTTTTGAATGGCTTCAAACTTCTCGAGTACCTTCTTCAACTGGGCAGGGTTGTTTACTTCCCAATCTTTTTGTGGAGCCAAACGAATACGTGCACCATTGGCACCTCCGCGTTTATCAGAACCGCGGAAGGTTGAAGCTGATGCCCAGGCTGTTGATACCAACTGTGATAGGGTAAGTCCTGAAGCATGGATTTTGCTCTTCAGTGTTTCGATATCCTTGTCATCAATCAATTTGTGTTTAACTGCAGGAATAGGGTCTTGCCATATCAACTCTTCTTTGGGGACTTCTGGACCGAGGTAACGCGCAATCGGCCCCATGTCACGATGCGTAAGTTTATACCAGGCACGGGCAAATGCATCGGCAAACTCATCGGGATTTTCATAGAAGCGTCTGGAGATTTTCTCATACACGGGATCATATCTCAGAGAAAGATCGGTAGTAAGCATACGCGGTTCATGGCGCTTGGACTTATCATGTGCATCGGGAACGCTGTTCGCTCCGGCACCATTTTTTGGTCGCCACTGGTGCGCACCAGCGGGGCTCTTGAAAAGTTCCCACTCGTAGCCAAACAGGTTCCAGAAAAAGTTATTACTCCACTTCGTAGGCGTTGAGGTCCAGGTCACTTCAATTCCGCTGGTAATCGTGTCGCCACCTTTACCAGAACCAAAACTACTTTTCCAGCCGAGTCCTTGCTCTTCTATACTGGCGGCTTCCGGATCGGGGCCTACATGACTTTCAGGTGCAGCACCGTGTGTTTTACCAAAGGTATGACCACCGGCTATCAAGGCTACGGTTTCTTCATC
>CAZVFM010000248.1:0-3892 GCA_964626095.1 uncultured Roseivirgaceae bacterium
CCTGCCGGATAATAACCCCCCGCCCATGGATTGTGTAAGGAGGTTTGATCTGAACCTAAATCAACCTCAATATTTTCCTGATCAAACTTCTCCCATACTTCAACAATATTTCCATGGTAGGCTATGGAAACCACTTCTTCGTTTTTCCTTGCACTTCTTACGCGTTCACAAAGTTGATCCAAATCATCAATCACTTCGTCTACCCAGCCCTGTTCATTGCGTTTTAAAGTTGCCTTAAGATTTACCTCTGCAACAACCGAGATTACTCCTGCTATATTTCCTGCTTTTGGTTGAGCACCACTCATGCCACCTAATCCCGAAGAAACAAAGAGTACTCCCCGCTCATTTTCCTTTTTTATTTTTCTGCAAGCATTTAACAAAGTAATGGTAGTGCCATGTACTATACCTTGCGGACCAATATACATATACGAGCCTGCTGTCATTTGTCCGTATTGTGTAACACCTAATGCATTGTATTTTTCCCAATCGTCTTGTGAAGAATAATTGGGAATCATCATGCCGTTGCTTACCACAACTCTTGGTGCATCTTTAGAGGAAGGAAATAATCCCATGGGATGACCCGAATACATGTGCAAAGTTTGCTCATCATGCATGGTGGCCAGGTATTTCATGGTTAATAAATATTGCGCCCAGTTTTGAAATACTGCTCCGTTACCACCATAGGTAATCAATTCATGTGGGTGCTGTGCAACTGCCGGATCGAGGTTGTTTTGGATCATCAACATGATGGCTGCTGCCGCTTTGGACTTATATGGGTAGTCTTCTATCGGTCTTGCGCACATGTTATATTCCGGACGAAAGCGGTGCATATAAATTCGACCAAAGTTTTTTAATTCTTCAGAAAATTCTTTTGCAAGTATTTGGTGATGTTTAGGATCAAAGTACCTCAGTGCATTTTTTACCGCAAGTTTTTTTTCTTCGGTATTGAGTATGTCTTTTCGCTTGGGTGCATGATTTGCCTGGGCATCGTAAGGTTTTGCCGGAGGAAGTTCTTCTGGGATACCTTCTAAAATTTGCTGCTTGAAATCAGGCATACTTTTTCAATTCTGGTTCAAGTGATTTCAATTTAATCATGGTCTCTTTATAACCAATATCAAAAATTTCTTTGGCCTTACCCAAATCAAAAACAGTGTATTTGCCAAGTGCTTTGGGCTCAATTACCATATCGCATTTTTTCATCCTGGCTTTGGTACCCGTGTACATGGCCATCAGCATGCTGCGCTCAATTACTTCTTTAATATTTTTTGCCTGATAGCCCGGCTCTACGGGATTACAATGCAAACCGATAATAAAATCTGTTTTACGCTTCAGACGTTTAACGGGTAGGTTATCTATTATACCTCCATCCACATAGATTTTACCATCAATTTCAACAGGATGAAAAATGCCGGGTATACTGCATGATGCAATCACCGGTGTGAGCAATTCTCCACTTGAAAAATAATTGGCTTTACCCTCGGCAATATCCGTTGCAGCAACAGTCAAAGGAATGGCAAGACTTTCAAAAGTATTTTCAGGAACGAGTTTAAGCAAATAACTTCTTAGTCCTTCAAGATTGAGCAAGCCGGTCCAACGCCAGGCCGGTCTGAATAATTTAAAAAAACTTGCGTCCCTAACTATTTTCAAAATTTCATCAGGAGAATATCCATATGCATATAAAGTTCCGACAATGGCTCCTGCACTTGTACCGTTTAACGCTACGGGTTTAATTCCAAATTCTTCAAATGCCTTAAGCGATCCTATGTGCGAAATCCCTCTTGCACCACCACCTGAAAGTGCAATGCCGATTCTCATAAAATTTCTGCCAGGTTAAAGCTGCGCTCAAGTCTAACCCCCTTTTCAGTCTTCTTCACTGTGCAGCATTCGTTTACCGGATCATGCTCGAAGAAAAGGATGTATTCTTTCTCTGCGGCTTCATTTAAAAAATTCTCTTTCTCTGTGAGTGTAAGCAAAGGCCGTGTATCATAACCCATTACATAAGGCAATGGTATATGTCCGATGGAGGGAAGTAAGTCGGCCATGTAAACTATGGTCTTGTCTTTATACTTAATCATCGGGCACATCATTTTATCGGTATGACCATCAACAAAAAGTAAATCAAATGATGTAAAAGGAGATGCAGCATTTATGTCAACCCAGTTTAAATGCCCGCTTTCCTGGATGGGTAAAATATTTTCTTTTAAAAAACTGGCTTTCTCTCTTGGATTAGGAACTGTTGCCCATTGCCAGTGATCTTTGTTCGACCAGTATTTCGCATTAGGAAAGGTCAAGCTTAATTTATCTCCCACACGTTTAACACTGCCACCACAATGATCGAAGTGAAGGTGCGTAAGAAAAACATCGGTGATATCTGCGGCAGAGAATCCTGCCTTTTTGATGGAGCTCATCAATTCACCATCGCCATGCAAATGGTAATGACTTAAAAACTTTGCGTCTTGTTTATCACCAATCCCATTATCAATTAAGATCAACTGATTGCCATCTTCAATTAAAAGACATCGCATGGCCCAACTGCACAAATTATTTTCATCGGCCGGATTGCTTCTTTGCCATAATGATTTGGGCACAACACCAAACATGGCACCACCATCTAATTTAAAATACCCGGTATCGATTATGTGTAAGTTCATTTTTTATTCGGGAATTGGGCACCAGGGATTAGGCATTGGGATAGACCTTAACACTTCAACATTTCAATACATTAACTACTCCTTCACCACACCCATCGCGCAGAATTTGTCTATACGCTGTTGTATTCTTTCTTCTACATCAAGTGCTTCAAGTTCTTTAACCTGTTCTATAATGACTTTTTTTAACTCTTTGGTCATCACTTTTAAATTGGTATGTGCACCACCTAAGGGTTCTTTTATGATACCATCAACCAGTTTTAGCTCGGTCATGTCTTTTGCGGTAAGTTTTAATACTTCAGCAGCCTGCTCTTTATATTCCCAGCTTCTCCATAAAATGGATGAACAGGACTCAGGAGAAATAACTGAGTACCATGTATTCTCCAGCATCAACACCCTGTCGCCAATACCAATACCCAATGCACCGCCCGATGCACCTTCCCCAATGACAATACAAATCACAGGCACTTTGAGCATCATCATTTCTTTTAAGTTGCGTGCAATCGCTTCGCCCTGTCCGCGTTCTTCCGCTTCCAGTCCCGGAAAAGCACCTGGTGTATCTATTAGCGTAACAATGGGCTTATTAAACTTCTCAGCCAGCTTCATCAAGCGCAAGGCTTTGCGATAGCCTTCAGGATTGGCCATTCCAAAATTTCGCATTTGTCTTTCCTTGGTGTTTCTTCCTTTTTGCTGACCTATGAGCATGTATGTTTTGCCATCGATAGAACCTAAGCCACCCACCATGGCATGGTCATCGGCAACATTTCTATCACCATGAAGCTCTATAAAATCTTCAGTGATCTCATAAATATAATCCAGCGTATACGGCCTGTCGGGATGCCTGGAAAGTTGCACCCTTTGCCAGCGGGTAAGGTTTTCAAATGTCTCTTTTTTTAGATCCCTGATTCTTTTCTCAAGTGCTTTTATCGCACCTTTTACATTTTCATCGCTATTGAGGGCCAAATCATTCATACTTTCCAATTTCGCCTCCAGTTCAGCAATGGGTTTTTCGAAGTCAAGCAGATTCATCATTTTATTTTACGGGCCCTAAATTACAAATTATTCGGGCTTTCAACCTTTAAATGCTATTTATCGGTAGTGTAAGAATTTATTAAGTTAAATATGCTTAATATTTTCAGCATACTTTTGGATAAAAGCATGCTTAAGCTAAATTTGCACACCTTTTAAAGGAAGGACCGGTAGTTCAGCTGGTTAGAATGCCTGCCTGTCACGCAGGAGGTCGC
>CAZVFM010000249.1:0-3886 GCA_964626095.1 uncultured Roseivirgaceae bacterium
CTTAACGACAAAGTATATACTTCTGATGCAAGCCATCCCTTACAACTTGAACTGCTGGATCCTCGCTATGATGAAAGAGGATTGAGACTTAAAATCAAATTCACCAATCCTACAAAAGATACACTCCGGCTGAGCAATGTCATTCCATTTGGCAGCAAAGGGAAAGAGGTGTACCTCAGCGGACTGGGAAAACATTCCCTCTCTCGAACACATTTGTTCTTGCCCAACCGCTTGCCGGTAAATGTAATTGTACCCGACAACGCCTGGGAACTGGGCTATGCTGCTTTTAGCCTTGATCAAAAATACAGTGCCTTTGGCCTGACAAGGAGGGAACCCGATTCTTTTGTACAGGCCAGCCGAAGACGCTTCGAAACCCTATTGTTCCCCGGAGGTTCAGTTGCCTACCTACTCTATGTGGATACTTACCAGGGCAGCTGGCAGCAAGGCTTACAGGAAGTCTTTCAAAAGCGCTATTTATACGACCTCATTGAATTTGATGATAACCTTTATAAAAGAGCTGATTTACAATGGATTAAAAAAGCTTATATCATGCACTTAATGATGGCCTGGGATAAAGATTATTATGACCCTGGCACCGGACAATTCAAGTGGAACAGCTTTCAGGAAAGGGCTAAGAATCTCTACGGTGCTGAGGATGTAATGGGTCTCTGGCCCACCTGGCCTTCGCTGGGCTTAGACCCTCGCAACCAGTTCGATTTGTACCGCGACTTACCCGGTGGATTACCTAAACTTCGGGCCCTGGCCGACTCCCTCAGACTAAAGGGTACCAGGTTTTTTATTGCCTACAATCCCTGGGATGAAAGCACGCGATCGGAAGGCCACCTGCAAGGATTGGCCGATCTCATTAAGCAAACTTCTGCCGATGGGGTAGTGCTTGATACCAAAGGGGAGTCAAGTAAGGAACTACAGGAAGCAGCCGATGCGGTGAAGCCTGGCGTGATTATGTACAGCGAAGGCATGGCGGTGCCCAAAGATATGCCCGGCATTATCAGTGGCCGCGTACACAATGCTTTGTACTATCCGCCCATGCTCAACCTTAACAAACTCATCAGGCCCGACTTCTCCATCTTTCGTGTGACTGAAGTGTTCAAGGAAAAAATAAAAAGGGAATTTGCACTCGCCTTCTTCAATGGCCATGGAACAGAGATCAACCAATTTGCTCCCGGTCATCCCGAATGGGAAGATGAGCAATATAGATTCCTTGGAAGGACCACAAAAATCCTTCGCGAGAACCACAGCAATTTCCGTTCATTTAACTGGAAGCCGCTCATACCAACCCTGCGCGACAGCATCTGGGTGAACGCCTGGCCCAGTGAAAACAAAACCATCTATACGGTATTCAGTCTGAAGCCCGAAGGCTTTAAAGGACTGCTTTTTGAAGTAGAAGAAGACCCTGATAAACACTGGCTTGACCTATGGAACCATGAAGCAATAGTACCGGTCAAACAGGCCCAGAAAACCTATACTCAAGTACAACTTGAAGGATTCAATGCTTTTGAGCTGGGTACCAACAATGAAGGGGCAGTTAGCTGCGTGGCCGAATTGCCTCGCTTGATCGAAGCCAGGATCGAAAATAACCGGCTGCACATCAGCTGTACAAGCGGGGAGGAGCTCCGCATTTGGGCAGGTAATCCGGCCTACGGAAAAACCTATAAACAGCAAAGCTTACTCGGACAAAATACCTTCAACTTTTTCATCCCCGATCTCTTCGGTCGCTACGAAGGAAAACTGGTGGTACAAGCCTTCGCGCAAGATGAATTGCTTGACGAAGTGGTCTTGCACATTGTTCCCGGAACACCACGCATCATCAGTACCTCAAAGCCATTACCTACAACAACATCCCCACAGAAAAATATGCTGCGCATCCCTGCCGGCACCTTCACTTTCCGCAGCACCCACGGAGATGCTTTCATTCCTTATCCGCAAGAGCAGGAAGGAAAAGTGTTTACCATGAATGCTTTCTGGATGGACAAACATCCGGTAACGAATGAAGAGTTTTATGAATTCATCAACGATGCCAGGTATACACCAACAGACACCTCCAACTTTCTCAAGCACTGGCGCAACGGGAAATTTGTCAAAGGTGAGGAGCGCTTTCCGGTAACTTATGTTTCGTACGAAGATGCCCAGGCTTATGCACAATGGGCGGGGAAGCGTTTACCTACCGAAATAGAATGGCAATATGCCGCGCAGACAGAAAAACTAAACGAGTGGCCCTGGAAACAAAGCAAACCGGTCACGCGAAAACAGCAGTACGTAACCGAAACACTTACCGTAAACGCCATCGAAGGCATTGATCCCAAACATACCAACCTGGGCGATGGACAATTGTACCCTGTGGGCAAATATCCAAAAGGAGCAAACGCTTTCGGATTGCAGGATTTAAGCGGATGTGTTTGGCAACTGACCCAGGATGTGTACGAGAGCGGAAGTTACCGGTACATCATCCTAAAGGGCGGCAGTTATTTCAAACCCTCTTCCAGTTGGTGGTATGTGCAAGGGGGACCGAGGGAATTGCATTACCGCCAGGCGCTCTTGCGGGTTTCACAAGGCTTTGAACGCAATGCGACTGTGGGCTTCAGGTGCATGAAAGATTAAGAAGGAACTAGGCATAAAGTTCTTCCTTCTGCTCGGCTACTTTTTCACTGGCCACGTACTCATCGTAAGTCATTAACTTATCAATGAATCCATTCGGACTGATTTCTATGATGCGGTTAGCTACTGTTTGCGTAAACTCATGATCGTGTGAAGCGAAGAGTACCGTTCCGGGAAAATCTTTTAAGGCATTGTTGAAGGCAGTTATCGACTCAAGGTCTAAATGGTTGGTGGGTTCATCCAGTATCAACAAGTTGGCACCGGTAAGCATCATGCGCGAAATCATGCAGCGTACTTTTTCTCCACCGGAGAGCACAGTACATTTTTTAAATACTTCTTCACCGGAGAAAAGCATTTTACCCAAAAAGCCCCTTATATAAACTTCGTCTTTGTTCTCTTCATCCGAATACTGACGCAGCCAGTCAATCAGGTTATCGTCCGATTGGAAATAACTCTCATTATTGGCAGGCAGGTAGGCCGTGGTAATGGTTTGACCCAACTTCACGCTTCCCTTATCGGCTTTTATTTCTCCCATCAAAATCTGAAACAGGGAAGTAACCGCGAGGCTTTCCTTGCTCAGAAAAGCAATCTTATCGCCCTTGTTCACATAAAAGTCCAGGTCACGGAACAGGGGAGTACCCTGACTGGAGTAACTCAGCCCGAGCACATGCAAGATCTGATCACCGGCTTCACGGTTTTGTTTGAAGATAATGGCCGGGTACCTGCGATTGGAAGCTTGTATTTCGTCCACATTAATCTTCTCCAGCAATTTTCTTCTACTGGTAGCTTGTCGCGATTTGGAGGCATTGGCACTGAAGCGGGCGATGAATTCCTGCAACTCCTTGCGCTTTTCTTCAGCCTTTTTATTGGCAGAGGAACGCTGGGAGAGGGCCAACTGGCTCGACTGGTACCAGAAGGTATAATTACCGGTATACATGCGAATGGCCTTAAAATCTATGTCGACCACATGCGTACAAACTGTATCCAAAAAGTGCCTGTCGTGGGAGACTACAATAACCGTATTTTCGAATGCAAGTAAAAAATCCTCCAGCCAGGTTACTGTGCTCAAATCCAGGTCGTTAGTAGGTTCATCCAAAATCAAAATATCAGGATTACCGTACAGGGCCTGGGCCAGGAGCACACGTACTTTTTCAGATCCGTCCAGCTCCTTCATCAACTTGAAATGATCTTCTTCCTTGATGCCCAAACCGCTGAGCAGGGCAGCGGCATCCGACTGGGCATTCCAGCCATTGAGTTCAGCAAAATCGGC
>CAZVFM010000250.1:0-3868 GCA_964626095.1 uncultured Roseivirgaceae bacterium
AGTAGTAGCGGCCGACTCCCCGCTCTCAATACCCTTGCCCGCAGCCTCTACGCCAATCAGTTTAACTTCTTGCCTATCCAAAAAATGATAATACGCACCGGCAGCATTACTGCCCCCACCTACACAGGCAATCACATAATCTGGACAATCTCTTCCCTCCTGTTCCTGCAATTGTGCAAGCATCTCTTCACTGATCACCGCCTGAAACCTGGCCACCATATCCGGGTACGGATGCGGACCCACCACCGAACCTATGATATAATGTGTATCGGTAGGATGATTGATCCAGTGGCGCATGGCTTCGTTCGTAGCATCCTTTAAGGTTTGATTGCCACTCTCTGCCGCACGTACCTCAGCACCAAGTATGCGCATGCGCTCTACATTTGGTCTTTGTCTTTCCATGTCGAGCTTACCCATATACACAATGCACTCCATACCCATCAAGGCGCATACCGTGGCCGTTGCCACACCATGCTGCCCGGCACCGGTCTCGGCAATAATCTTTTGTTTGCCCAGTTTTTGCGCCAACAAGATTTGTCCTATGGTATTATTGATTTTATGTGCACCTGTATGACAAAGATCTTCGCGCTTGAAGTAAATCTTAGCACCATATTTTTCAGAAGTACGGGTAGCATAATACAATGGAGTAGGACGCCCCACATAGGTCTTAAGCAAATGATGATAGGCCTTTCTGAAATCCGCAGCCTCAATCACATCCAGGTATTCATTTTTCAGTTCCTCTATGTTTGGATAAAGCATCTCCGGAATATAGGCCCCTCCAAAATTTCCGTAGTATCCTTTTTCGTCTACTGTGTATTTCATATGCTGAAGCATTAAGCTGCTTATTTTTTTATGTACTACTATGTTTACTTCCAACCGAGCCAAACAATTGCCTGGCTTTACCAATGTCTTTCAAGCCGGGAGAAATTTCAATACCTGAATTAAAATCAAGTACATGCAAGCGCTCATCGGCCAATGCCTGGGCTTGACTAATCAGCTCAGGACTTAAGCCCCCACTCAGAAAGTAGTTTGTAACTCCCTTGTACTTTTTTAATAAGTCCCAGTTAAACTTCCTTGCATTGCCTCCATAATATTTTCCCCGGGTATCAAACAAAAAATAATCAACAAACCCCGCGTAATCATCCGTTAAATCAAAATCAAATGCTTCATCTATAGAGAAAGCTTTAATTACCTGGTAACCCTTCGCACCTATGGCCGCGCACATAGCCGGACTTTCACTGCCATGCAATTGTATCGCATCCAATGAATGCTTTGCTGCAAGTCCTGAAATCTCATCTACCTCAGCGTTCACCCAAACGCCTGCTTTTTTTATTTCCTCGGACAGTACCGGCATGACGAACTCATCACCTACATACCTGGGCGATGACTTATAAAAAATAAAGCCCAGGTAATGCGGATGCAAAGCCGCAATGGCAGCAATATTATCCGTATCCCGCATCCCGCATATTTTAATCTTCATTTCAGACATTAATAAGTTGTTGTGACCTGCTCCTTAATTCTTTAATAAACTCGCGACAAGCTTGCTCAGGTCGGGCATGCCGCATAAAATGCTCACCCATCAGGAATCCCTGGTACCCATACTTCTTCAACTCCAGTAGTACATCAACACGATCAATTCCACTCTCGCTAACTTTCACTACGCCCTCAGGAATCAATTCAGCTAATCGCCTGGAAGTATCAATACCTATTTCAAATGTTTTAAGATTGCGGTTATTCACTCCGATCAGGTCTGTATCCAATCCTTCCAAAAGCCTCAACTCTTGCGCATCATGCACCTCTACAAGTACTTCCAGTTGCAAGCTCCGGGCAAAATCATTGAGCTGTTTCAAACTTGCCTTATCCAGCACCGCAGCAATCAACAAAACTGCATCGGCACCAATCGATTTTGCTTCAATAATCTGGTATTCATCTATAGTGAATTCTTTCCGGAGTATGGGACAAAAATTAAATTTTCTGGCAATACGCAAATCTTCATTACTGCCGCCAAAAAAATCTTTATCAGTAAGTACAGAAAGTGCAGAAGCACCTGCCTGCATGTACCCAATTGAAGTGCGCTCAACCGAAACGTAGGGATTAATCATACCCTTGGAAGGCGACTTGCGCTTTATCTCAGCTATGATGCCGGATTTATCTTCACGCCTAAGGTACTTCTTCAAAGAAACTGGCTGCGATTCAAAATAAATGCTTTGCTCCAGTAACCGGATCGGATATAAAGCTTTGCGCTCTTCTACTTCCTTATGCTTTTGCTGTATAATAGTATCAAGTAGGTTCATGATCATTGATTAACATCCATAAATTTTTTAAAAGTTGTAAAGGCAGCTCCTGAATCCAGGGCCTCGCTTGCCTTTTGCACCGCTGCCTGCATGTCTTTTTGCTTATCCGCACAATACAAAGCCAATGCCGCATTGGCAATCGCTGCCTGTCGCTGTGCCATCGTTCCACTTCCTTGCAATACATTCAGAAAAATTGTGGCCGAGTCCTCCACGGTATCTCCGCCTGAAAGTTCATCGGCATGAAATGTTTGTAATCCCATTTCTTCAGGACTGATCAATCGCTCTCCCTCATTTGAAAAAATCTTGAAATCTCCCGTAAGCGATACCTCATCGTAACCATCCAACGCATGAACAATGACAAAATCTTTTGTGCTTTCCTGGTATAAGTAAGCATACTGCCTTGCCAACTCCAGACTAAACACGCCTACCAACTGAATGTTCGGGAAAGCGGGGTTCACCATCGGACCCAGCATATTAAAAAATGTTTTTACACCCAACTCCTTGCGAATGGGCGCTACATTCTTCATGGCCGGATGAAAGAGCGGTGCATGTAAAAAAGCAATCTTGCAAGCCTCCATGCTCCTCTTGAGTTTTTCTAAATCATTGCTCAACGCATAACCAAAATATTGCAACAGGTTAGACGAGCCACAAGCACTTGAAACCCCATAGTTACCATGCTTGGCCACTGCCTGTCCTGCGGCAGCAACAATAAACGAGGCCAGCGTAGAAATATTAAAGGTATTCTTTCCATCCCCCCCGGTTCCACAAAGGTCCATCACAGGCAAATCAAATTTTACTGGCACACACAATTCAAGCATGGCATCGCGAAAACCAACCAGCTCATCAATGGTGATGCTGCGCACCATGTACACGGTCATAAAGGCACTCACCTGGCTGGGATTGTATTTACCCAAGGCAAGCTCCTTCAATACCCTCTGCGCATCTTGCTTGCTCAGTGTTTTGTGCTCAATCAGTTCGTTTAAAATCTCTTTCATTACTTACATTAATTTTTTAACCAGTTACTGATCATTTGTTTGCCATGTTCCGTCATAATGGACTCAGGATGAAATTGCAATCCGCGCACATCATAGGTCTTGTGACGAAGACCCATGATCAATCCCTCATTGTTTTTTGCGGTAATAAGTAATTCATGTGGTAATGTTTTTTCATCGACCGCCCAGGAATGGTAATGACAGGCAAGAAAACACTCTCCTATCTCATGGAATAAAATTTCATCCTTGGCTGTAACACTTACTTCCGATGTTACCCCATGCAGTACTTTGGGAATATTAAAAAGCCTGGCACCAAATACTTCGGCAATGGCCTGGTGTCCCAGACAAATGCCTAATATACTTTTTTGCGAAGCATAGGTTTTAATTAATGACTTCAATATCCCAGCTTCATCTGGAATACCCGGACCGGGTGAAAGTAAAATCTTATCATAAGCGGCAACATTGGCTAAGTCGATTTTATCATTGCGATAAATATCAGGTGCATGTCCCAGCGCACGCAGTATGTGTACCAGGTTGTACACAAATGAATCGTAATTATCGAGTACAAGTATTTTCATTTTC
>CAZVFM010000251.1:0-3863 GCA_964626095.1 uncultured Roseivirgaceae bacterium
GAGCAATCGCTTGATCCTTTTTTCGTTTCTTCTTTATTTACTGGAATTACTTTTGTGATTATTGGACTTGCCAAAAATCTGATTACCCAGGCGGGTTGGTTCAGAAGTGTTACTGAAACACTGGCTTTAGGTGGCATAGCCGCATCCGTAGCTTATATGCTCGGAGATTTTCTTGAGGGTATTCTTATGTAATAAATCATTAAAAAAATGTTTATGTACCCAAGTTAGTTTAAATAAAAAAAATGGCATTTAACGACTTAGATTGTGGAAAACAGATAATACCTGAACTTAAGTCCTTTTATATCATACCTTTGTAAAACTTAATTGACTTGAAGTAGGCTTCTTAATGCTTACTTAAGCTACTAATTAGTTTAATAGATTAACTATAATGATGAAGATGAAAAAGATCACAACTATTATTTTATTCGTTCTGTTAGGAGCTACGGCCTCTTTTGCTCAATCTCCTCTTGGTAAAGGTGGAAAGCAGCTTAACGCTGGCTTCGGTTTTTCTAATTTCGGTGTACCCGTTTACGTTGGCCTCGATTTTGGTGTTCATGAAGACATTACTATTGGACCGCGCTTTTCTTACAGAAATTATAATTACAGATTTGGAGGCAACAGGTATAATCAAGCACTGACAGTGATTGCTTTTAATGGAAATTACCATTTTGATAGTCTGCTTGAATTGCCCAGCGAATGGAACATTTACGCAGGCTTAACCATGGGATACTATTTTTGGTCTTCAGCTGAATTTGGCGGACAGGCTTCAACCATAGGCTTAGATGGACAAATAGGCGCACGTTATTTCTTGTCAGATAAATTCGGGCTTAACCTTGAATTTGGCGGGGGTACCGGTACAGGAGGTACTTTTGGTATTACTTACAAATTGAAATAGAGAAATTGCATTAAAGAAAAGGCGGACACAAAATTTATGGCCGCCTTTTCTTTTTAGAGTGTTGCAAACTTATTGAATCAGTTATTCACAAAAGCCTGTATCCCGGTAATCTCCTTTCCTAAAATTAACAGGTGTATATCGTGTGTTCCTTCATAAGTAACTACAGACTCCAAATTCATCATATGACGCATGATAGGGTACTCTCCTGTAATGCCCATGCCTCCGTGTATTTGCCGGGCTTCCCGGGCTATTTCTAAAGCTACTTGTACATTGTTTCTTTTGGCAAGAGAAATTTGTGGCGTTGTGGCTTTACCCTCATTCATCAACTGGCCCAAACGAAGATTAATCAATTGTGCTTTGGTAATTTCCGTTAGCATCTCCGATAACTTTTTTTGTATCAACTGGAATGATCCTATAGGCTTATCAAACTGTATGCGCTCCATGGCATACCTTCTGGCTGAATCATAGCAATCCATAGCGGCACCAATGGCACCCCAGGCAATACCGTAACGTGCGGAGTCAAGGCACATCATCGGTGCACCGAGGCCACTTTTGTTAGGCAGCAAATTTTCTTTAGGTACTTTAACGTTATCAAAAACCAGTTCACCGGTTGTGCTGGCGCGAAGCGACCACTTACCATGTGTTTCTGGTGTAGTAAATCCCTCCATGCCTCGCTCAACAATTAAGCCGTGAATTCTGCCTTCTTCATTTTTTGCCCACACCACTGCAACTTCTGCTTTGGGTGAATTAGATATCCACATTTTAGCTCCATTCAATAAGTAATGATCGCCCATATCTTTGAAGTTGGTCACCATGCCTGATGGGTTAGAACCATGATCGGGCTCTGTAAGTCCAAAACAACCTAACCACTCACCTGAAGCCAGTTTAGGTAAGTATTTTTTGCGTTGTTCCTCGTTACCAAATTTATAGATGGGATACATTACTAAAGATCCCTGAACAGAAGCTGTTGAGCGCATACCGGAGTCGCCCCGCTCAATTTCCTGCATGATTAATCCGTAAGAAATATAGTCCATGCCACCGCCACCGTATTGTTCTGGTATAGTTGGTCCAAAAGCACCTATGTCACCAAATTTCTTTACAATCTCGTATGGGAAATGTGCATGTTGTGCCCATTCTTCTATATAGGGCGATATCTCTTTTTTAACAAAATCACGTAAGGAATTTCGCACCAATTTGTGTTCATCGCTGAATAAATCATCGACATTGTAGAAGTCGGGATGTTCAAATAAGTCTTGTTTTAGAGTTTTTTTGAATTCAGTGCTCTTAGTGGGTGTATCTGCTGGCATATTCAATTGGGTATTTCCATTTAATCCGTCAAATTTACGCAAGCTTAACAGAATACCATGCAGCCAGACAAGACTGACCCCAGAATACTTGAACAAATAGCCAAACTTGAGAAAAAATATGAGGTAATGGGGCAGGACATTTCCTCTTATTTAGATGGTCTTTTACATGCAGATTACCTCACTTATTGGGACTATATTCATTTGGATACCCTCTTGAGTTTACAAAGCCCTAAAACCAGGTTCCCTGATGAACGCATATTTATTGGCTATCACCAGATTACTGAGCTCTACTTTAAATTAATACTTTGGGAAATTGAGCAAATAAGTGAAGCCGAAAACCCGGCAGCTCCTTTTTTTATTAAAAGATTACAAAGGCTTAACAGGTACTTTCAACATTTGGTAAATTCTTTTGATATAATGGTTGATGGTATGGAGCCTGAACAATTTCTTAAATTCAGGATGGCCTTACTTCCCTCTAGTGGATTTCAGTCTGCACAATACCGGCTCATTGAAATTGCTTCTTGTGATTTGATTAATCTTGTGGATAAAGACGAGCGGGAATCCATGAAAGGAAAATCAATAAACGAAATGCTTGAAAAACTTTACTGGAGAAAAGGAGCAACAGAGTTGGCAACAGGAAAGAAGACACTTACACTTCGACAGTTTGAAGAAAAGTACATGGATACCTTTGCTCAAACAGCAAACAATCATAAAGAAAATAATCTTTGGAAGGTTTTTCACAAAAACT
Organism: uncultured Roseivirgaceae bacterium; assembly: GCA_964626095.1. Lineage (GTDB taxonomy): Bacteria > Bacteroidota > Bacteroidia > Cytophagales > Cyclobacteriaceae > DAOLDI01. The sequence goes on from CAZVFM010000251.1 coordinate 2,951, forward strand.
TTTTGCAAGATCAGTCAAAAAATGAGATAATAAATTTACTTCGCGAGTACGATTACCTGGCTAATATTGCCTGGCCACTTTCTCACTTTAAATCTGCTGTGAAGTATTTACAAAAAGATCCTGAAGATATTAAGGCTACCGGTGGAACAAATTGGCAAAAGTATTTACCCCCAAGATTTCAATTTATCATGTTTTATCCTGAATTATGGTCGGATGAAGAGAAATCCAGTTGGGGAAAACCCAGGACTGCTTAAGCTCCTGTGCAGTAATTTTTAGAATATTCGTAAATTCAGGCCAATAACTTCTTTAGTTTGAAACTACTCTGTTTAAATCTTGTAACCTTGCTTGCAAGCCTTAATTTATTATTGGCTCAAAATAATGTGCGCCAAACTTATCACGATGAGGCAAAAAAGCAAATCAAAGAGGTGTATCATGTTAAATCTTCTGGTTCAACCATTTTACACGGACCTTATACGTCTTACCATCTTAACGGAAAGATAGAAGCTAAAGGGCAATTTGCAGATAATGAAACAATTGGTCCATGGGAGTTCTATTATGAAAATGGTGAACTTAAAATGAGGGGTACACTCAAGCAAAGTTCAAACTTTGGCTTGTGGGAGTATTATTATGAGAATGGCAAAAAAAGTATGGAGGGGTACATTAATAACCGGCAACGCGAAGGAGAATGGAAGTTGTATTACGAAAGTGGTGAGTTGCGTGAGAGTGGAAATTATATAGCAAATAATCGGGAAGGGCCATGGAAATTTTTCTATGAGGACGGTAAACTTAAAGCCACAGTAGATTACATTCATGATGAAGGCCAGATGACAGAGTATTACGGCTCTGGAAAAATTTTTGGGCAGGGTTTGGTAGTAAGCAATAAGAAGTCTGCTTACTGGCATTATTACAACGA
>CAZVFM010000252.1:0-3856 GCA_964626095.1 uncultured Roseivirgaceae bacterium
AAGTACGCGTAGAATTTTTAATCGATAACCTGGACTATATAGCCAACTGGTTGCTGGTGTATGGCACAGGCATTTCAGTGGAAGAGCCAGTAGAATTAAAAAATATGATGGCCGAACTGGGTGCAGAAATTTACGCCCACCATTCCAAACTGAATAAACCACAACATTCTTAAATACAAGTCAATGCCTCAAAATGCCTCCTGAGAATTCGGGATGCCTAAGCCATAATCCTTAGAAAAAAAACTAAAAATACATTTTCACTCCTGCCATAGGGTTGTCAGTGCCCATACGTTGATTCGCATAATCAAACGTATCAAACATGGAAAAGAAAGAAATTATTGAATGGGCGCCCTTCTCAATCAAAGAAGGAGTAACAGATCAAATGTTATTAGAAGCTTCTCAGGTCTTGCAGCAGGATTTTTTAAATCAGCAGGAGGGATTTATTAAAAGAGAGCTTTTAAGAAAATCTGCAAAAGAGTTTGTGGATGTAGTGTATTGGAGAAATAAGGAAACAGCCGAGAAGGCAGTAGCCAAAGCGGCCAACAGTCCTGCCTGCTTTGCTTATTTTCAACTCATGATGCAAGCCGATCATAATAATCCCGCTCAGGGTATTGAGCATTTAGAACTTATGGATACTTATGCCAATGCTTATGGAAGTACAAGTATTTAGAACTTCTGTTACATCAGATGAACATGTATGCACGCTTCAGCCTTTACTTGACGAACTAGTGGGTAAGGGGTCTTGGAATTTTGCCCTGGATGATTGCGACAAGATTTTGCGAATAGTAGCAGACAAATCAAAAGCGCACAATGCAGCATCTCTTTTATCAGTAAAAGGTTTTGAATGCACAGAACTTGATGATTAAACAAATTATAACAATCCGATTTCATTCCAAAAGTTACTGTCAGGCCGCTCAACGGCTTTGGCGAAGCAGTGGGTTTTAAAATCTAAAATTTAAATCATGAGAAAAGTAATATTAAGCGTTGCCCTGAGTCTCGATGGCATGATTGAAGGACCCAACGGTGAATATGATTGGTGCCCACCTCCAGATAAAAATGAAATGCAAGACTTCCTTGATAAGATTGATATAGTTTTCTATGGTAGAAAGAGCTATGAAATGGCGGGGGGTTTTATGCCTGCAGATAAAACTTCCTATGTTTTTTCCAACACATTAACATTGGTTAAGGGAAAGGACACTCACATTATTAATGGAGATGTTGTTGCCGCAGTAAAAGAGATTAAAAGCCAGTCGGGTAAAGATATCTGGTTGTTTGGCGGGGCAAATCTTACTACAACTTTCATTAATGAAGGATTGATGAAATGTGGCTGGGCATTGTACCGGTTGTGCTTGGAAAGGGCAAGCCTTTGTTTCAGGACATCAGTAAACGCCAGCATTTTGAAATTGTAAATACCTCGAAATCCAACGGGTATGTATCAATGGTTTTGAAAAGGCTAAATAGAATGTAGGAGCTGAAGTTTAAAGAAGTAATAAGTTTAAAACGGATAATATTTATCCCCGCAGCAATTAACTGTTATAACCTTAAATTGCTGGACTAAATTAAATTCTTAAACTTGACAAGCCTCCATCAACATGTAATACCTGTCCGCTGATCCAGGCGCTGTCATCGCTTAGCAAAAAAGCTGCTGCTTTAGCAATATCACCTGGTTGACCTACACGCTTGAGTGGATGTCTTTCGCCCGATATCTTTTTCTTCTCTTCGTTACTCAGAATTTTTGAAGCTAATGGTGTATCGGTAATGGATGGTGCTATGGCATTTACCCTGATTTTGGGTGCAAATTCAGCAGCCAGCGATCTTGTTAAACCCTCCAGGGCACCCTTGGCCATTGCAACTGAAGTATGAAAGGGCATACCTTGTTGAACAGCAACAGTGCTGAAAAATACAATAGAACTCTGCTCAGATACTTTTAATAATGGCAGTAATGTCCTTATGCATGATACTGCATTAAGTGTGTTGAGCTTAAAATCATTTAATAATTCATCATCAGTTAAGCGGTGGAATGGTTTTAACTGAATACTGCCGGGCATATAGACCATTCCATCAATCCTTGTTGGTAAATCTGCTGTGTTTATCGCATCAGTTGTAACATCAAAACTGATATGTATTACTTCCTTATTTAAAGGAATCGACCTGCTTAATACAAAAACCTTATAATTATTACTAATGAGTATATCAGCAAGGGTAGCTCCAATGCCGTAGCTTCCCCCGATGAGTACAAATGATTTCGTGTAAGGCATAATTCGTATTTTGCTTAGAAAAAACAATAACTAACTACAATTGTTTAAATAAACCATATACGTTCTTTGAACCCATTATTTTGCCCAATTGTTTTATACCTGAAATGAAAAAAAGATCGTTGGTAATTTTATGTTGAATACTTCTATGAATTTAAATGCCTTGCATTGTTTACTTTTGCATGGCTTTAATTTATGAAAATCATAACTCGCTTTTTTCGTTGGATAATTTATCTGGGTGTTTCTGCCTTTTTGATTATTGTTATCACCAATATCTGGGTAATTAAAATTAGCAGTCCCCGTCTTTATGATAAGATGGATGAACTACCTGATGATCGGGTTGGCCTGGTTTTAGGAACCAGTCATAAATTGCTGGATGGTTCGCCAAACCCATTTTTTGAGCAACGTATACAGGCTGCAACCAACCTCTATAAGGAGAAGAAAATCAAACACATCATTGTAAGTGGAGATAACCGAACCCGCTACTATAATGAGCCGGCAGAGATGCAAAAGGCATTAATCAGTAAAGGGATACCCCGAAGGGCCATTACTATGGATTATGCCGGCCTTCGTACACTTGACTCGGTTGTGAGAAGTAAGGCCATTTTCGATCAGGATCAGATTATAATCATTACACAGCCCTTTCACGCTTATAGAGCAATATTTATCAGTTCATACCACGGAATAGATGCCGTAGCCTATATCATTGAGGAACCTGCCATTAGATTTTCACTCAGGGTTAGGTTGAGGGAGTACATTGCCAGGAGCTTAGCTGTATTGGATATATATGTTTTAAAAACCAGCCCCAGGCATTTGGGAGAGAAGGAAACCATTTAATTGTGCTGGGTAAGTTGAAATAGTGTCCAATTGCAAAGGCAAATGTATTGTATGGAACTATGTCGGAAGCAAATAAAGCACTAAACCCTGATGTGCTTCCTGACGGTACGATGATTGCACCTGTTGACTTTTAGAAAACAAGCCATACCTAGAATTGGATTGCGGCATGGAAACAAATTAAAAGTAATTCGAGTGGATGCCCTTCATCGTCTCAGTCACCTTGACCGAGCCGGTATAAACAAATTAGTCATCAAGATCAACCTACAGTTTATACTTTGATGGCTGATTAATAGTCGAATGGAGAAGAAAATCGCATATTTGCAAATTAGCTTAATTGAATAGTATATAATAATGAGTGATATGATCAACATTACCCTTCCGGATGGTAGTGTAAAGCAGTTTGAAAAAGGCGTAAGCGGGATGGACATCGCCAAAAGCATAAGCGAAGGTTTGGCTCGCAATTCTTTGGCCATTGAAGTTAACGGAGAAATAATAGAACTATCCAGAACAATTGATGCCGATGCATCCATTAAAATACTTACCTGGAATGACGGTGGGGGCAAATATGCTTTTTGGCATTCTTCAGCTCACCTTTTAGCAGAAGCACTTGAAGCATTGTACCCGGGTGTGAAATTCGGCATTGGCCCACCTATCGATAATGGATTTTATTATGATGTTGATTTAGGAGATCGTGCTTTCGGTGAAGAACAATTAGCTGCGGTCGAGAAAAAGATGTTGGAGCTTGCTCGTCAAAGTAATGTTTT
>CAZVFM010000253.1:0-3845 GCA_964626095.1 uncultured Roseivirgaceae bacterium
CTTTTTCAGCTAATATTTCTTCGGCTTCTATGGCTTGCCAAACCATGTGGCCGCATGCAAAAATACTTACATCATTTCCTTTGACTAGCATTTGCGCCTTGCCAATAACAAACTTTTCATCAGGTTTGGTAAATACAGGCCAGCCCGGTCTGCCAAAACGCAAATAGACCGGACCATAGTGATCACCAAGTGCCAGCGTTGCAGCCTTGGTTTGATTATAATCTGCGGGAACAATGACTGTCATACCCGGGAGCATCCGCATCATACCAATGTCTTCCAGTATCTGGTGTGTAGCCCCGTCTTCACCCAGGGTAACACCGGCATGTGAAGCGCATATTTTTACATTCTTGTGTGAGTAAGCAATAGATTGTCTGATTTGATCGTAAACTCTTCCAGTAGAAAAATTAGCGAAGGTTCCGGTAAATGGAATTTTTCCGCCTATGGTCATGCCTGCGGCAATACCCATCATATTGGCTTCAGCAATGCCCACCTGAAAAAAGCGATCAGGAAACTCCTTTTTAAAGGCATCCATTTTAAGTGAACCTGTTAGATCAGCACAAAGGCCAACTACATCAGGATTTTTGCGACCCAGTTCGAGTAAACCGGCACCAAAGCCTGACCGGGTATCTTTTTTTTCTGAAAAGGTAAATTTTGTCATTGTATTTAATCAAAGATGTTTAGCACTATTTGCTGACCAGATTTTATTTCAAAGTTTTTGACCGAAGTGAATTTGCTGCCGGGGGCAGTTTTTACACGGAACGCAATTTTATATAATCCGGGCTGCAAAACCATAGAGAGCTTCGACTTATTTTCATCAAGATTAACTACCCATTCTTCGCTACCATCTTCCTTAATCTCATATAAACTTCCAAAACCACTTGCATTGGTGTTTAAGTTAAGCACACCAGGGGTTGGCAAAGTGACTGTTGTGGTCTTGTCAGCATCAATAGTGATGGTGTAGTATCGTTTAGGCAATGTGAGTACTTCTAATTCATACTTACCTTTAAGGTACCGAGCCGTTTCATCAGCCTTTTGAAGATTGAGAAGCTCAGGCTTGCCGGGCTCTCTTACCAAAATCTGAAAACCGGGATTGTTTCTCGCTTGTTGGTTGACAAGCAAAGTGCCTTGTGCAGCGGGTACCTTGAGTACATTATGCCTTCCGTGCTGGATAGGTACGTTATTCATAATCACCGGAGGTAGGGTACTTACTTTAATATCGTAATCCAACACCGGATCAACCTGCACCGAATCGGGTCTTCCTTTGGCATCAAGATAATGTACAAATTCGTACATGGCCTGACCGGTGAAACGGTTAATGAAACTTACATTTACATTGGTCTCTTTTGCTTTGCCGCTGCCATCAAGTAATTCAACACTTATGCTGGTCTTACTAAACGTTTTTTCGATTGATTCATTGAGCGCTTGCCTGAATGATTGATTATCTTTTGCGTCAAAATAACTACCCATGCAATCAAAGGCTTTTTGGCCCTCCAAGCCCAGGCCTATTATAAATGGTTTCAGAAAAATGCCTTTGCGCTGCAATTCGAGCGCAAGTTGACAAGGGTCGCCACCACATGATTCAACACCATCTGTGATCAGTATCAGTATATTGCGGTACCCCTGACTTTTAGGAAAATCAATTGCCGATTGCAGCAAGGAATAGGCGATAGGCGTTACCCCTTTGGGTTGTATACGCTGTAAGGTTTCAATTAAACGGGTATGGTTGTTAGCTGCGAAGGGTACTTCAAGCTTCGAGTCTTCACAGTTTCTCTCTTCTACACCGAAACGATGACCATACACCCTGAGTGCCAATTCAAGATTTTTATTGACTTGTAACGAATCAACCAATTTGGTGAGTAATTGCTTCGCAGCTTGTATGCGGCTTTGCCGTCTTTCCCAGTCAGCCAGCATACTGCCAGATGCATCCAAAACAAAAAGGATCCTTGTTTTTTCTGGAATTTGCTGCTCAAGTTTTTGCGCATTAAGCTGGTGTATCCCGGATAGAATCAGAGTTAAAGAGAATACCAAGGCAGTGTTTGTGAGTTTTGACGGCAAAAACTTCATCATTAGTTATAATTTATATGATCCAATGCAAATACCAAACCGCAAAAATGCTTTCATTAATCTAAAAACTTTAACTTTATAACTGCTTATCTGGTTCATTATTGTTTTGGATATCGCAACCATGATTTTGGCTTTGCTTCAACGGCCATTTGTTTTGTATGCCAAGGCAGGATATTATTTTGTCCTGCATTTATCAATAACATCTTCCTTAAATAACCTAGCGACTTTTAATATGGAATAAAATTTTTCAAGGTATGTTTCGGCTTCACATCTTCAAATTAGTGAATTTAGTTTCGGTTAAATCTTTCAAGTTTTAAAAATTCAATAGGCAAATCTGTTTTCTCTTTAATTGCTAAATCAGCTAAAATTTCTCCAACAACCGAAACAAACTTAAAGCCATGCCCGCTAAATCCGCAGGCAATAACCACACGGTTATCATGATCAGGTAAGTGATCGATAATAAAATCTTCATCTTTTGTGGAGGCGTACAAGCAATTCTTCATACTAAGTATTTCTGCATCTCCCTCACCAAAATATTTATCCAGTACGTAGCGGATATCTTCAATCGTTTCTTTTGTTATTTCCTTATCGTCTTTGTCAGCATCCGTAATTTCTCCGGGGTAGTGATGCGCAATTTTCATTCCTTCTATGCCCCCAAAATCTTTTGTGGGTAAAATTGGAAATCCATAGAATGGTCCTTTTTTTGGTTCTTGTATTAACCAACAAGGGAATTGGCCCAATTTAAATCTTTCCGGATTTTTTGGTTTTACCCAGGCAACTGCTTGTTTGGTTACTTGAATATTGATATCAGGTAGTGGTACAATTTTATCGGTCCATGCACCGGCAGTAATTACTAATTTATCTGAAGTGTATTCTCCTTCGCTTGTTGTGACCTTGATTTGGTTATCTGATAATTTCCAATCACTAACAGTAGTATTCTTCAATAAAGTTGCACCATGCTTACTTGCTTGCTCGGCATATAATAAGATGGCACGTTCTGGTGTAATGAATCCTGCTTCGGGCTCAGATAAAACAATGAAATCCTCAGGGATAGTAAAAGTCGGAAAATGCGTTTTAGATTCTTGTGCGTTAAATTTTTTGATGGGTACATCATATAGCGCGGCAGACTGCTGCACTCCAGCAATCAATGGATCAACCGGATTTCCAAAATACGCCACACCGGTTTCTATGTAAACTTTAGACTTGGTTTGTTCTTCTAATTTTTTCCAATTGAGATAGGCATGTTCAAGCAGTGGCACATAATCAGGATGTTCAAAATATGCTTTTCTTATTATACGACTTTGTCCTGCATGTGATCCCCTTTCATGAACAATATCAAATTGTTCAATACCTAAAACACTTACTCCTTGCCTGGCAAGGTAAGCACAAGTGGCGGAACCCATGGAGCCGACACCTATTACAATTACATCGTAATGCATATTGTTTACTTTATTTTTATTTGATAAATCAGTATCGAAAGTTAGATTTTTAGCTAGAGAAAGTGCACAGGGAAAACCAAGTGCGAAAGCGGAACTGTGAGCAATAAACTTTCTTCTTTGCATGAATTGATTGAAGGTAAGCTATTTTATGTTCTTGTTCAATAAGTCTTATGACTTAGCTTTTTTTTATTATAAACTCTTAGATTAAAGAGATATTTTTAGGTTATTTTATTTTACGTCCTCTATAGCCCCTGGCTTTGAATAGTACATTTTCATTAGTCACCCTCACAACGACAGCCGTTCAGGTTGGGTAACTGAATTTGTAAAAGTCTTACAAGAAGA
>CAZVFM010000254.1:0-3821 GCA_964626095.1 uncultured Roseivirgaceae bacterium
AAAAATTCTATGTAGCTCATTTGGTAGCCCCACAGCTCAAAAAAAATGGACTCTATACTAAAAAATGTCACAAATCAGATTGGAGTGTTAAAAAATATTTGCCAAGGAAATAATTTTAAGGGTCAATTCTAAAGTTTTATGCAAACATTCTTTTGTTCTGTAAAAAACTTTAAAGCTTCCCATCCCCCCTCTCTGCCAACGCCACTTTGTTTCATGCCTCCGAAAGGTGTTCTTAAATCCCGAAGTAACCAGCAGTTCACCCAGATGATACCACTTTTCACGTTGGCAGCTACACGATGCGCTCGTTTTAAATTCTCGGTCCAAATGGTAGCCGATAAACCATAGGCCGTTCCGTTGGCATAACTGATAACTTCTTCTTCTGTATCAAATGACATGATGGTAACCACAGGACCAAAGATCTCTTCGGTGTTGGTTCTACAGTTTTGATCTAACCCGGTGATTATGGTTGGCTCAACAAAGTATCCTTTGCTACATCTTCCTTCTATATTAATTTGCTTTCCCCCTGTTATAACCTTTCCCCCTTCTGTTTTTGCAAGGTCAATATAGCCTAAAACTTTATTCATGTGTGCTTCCGAAACCATTGCACCTACTTTAGTTTTTTCTTCCAGGGGATCTCCCACAACCAATGCTTTTGCACGTTTTACAAACTCCTCCACAAAGCGGTCATAAATTTTTCTTTCAACAAAAATTCTAGAGCCGCACAAACAAATCTCTCCCTGATTAGAAAATGATGAATGAATAGAAGTACTTACCGCTTGTTCAAAATCACAATCAGCAAAAATGATGTTTGGATTTTTTCCACCCAGCTCCAGACTAAGTTTTTTAAACATGGGTGCTGCTGTGGCTGCAATACTTTTTCCGGTTACTGTGCCACCGGTAAATGAAATTACTGGAATATCAGGATGAGAGACAATTGCGTGGCCTACTTTTGGTCCGAGTCCATGTACAATATTTAATACCCCAGCCGGTAGTCCTGCTTCAATGCATAACTGTGAAAAAAGAAAGGCGGTCATAGGTGTAAGTTCTGATGGCTTGGCTACCACCGTACAACCAGCAGCCAACGCTGGGGCGATCTTCCATGTAAACAAATACAAGGGAAGGTTCCATGGAGAAATACAACCTGCTACACCCACCGGGGTGCGCAAAGTATAATTAATTGCTTCATCTTCCATACCATGCGATTCTGAGGCAAAGTGTATAGCCGCAGTAGCATAAAAACGCATGTTGGCCGAAGCCCTTGGGATATCAACTATTCTTGCAAGTTTAAGTGGCTTGCCATTATCAATACTTTCAGCCAAAGCCAATTTATCAATATCTCTATCGACCAGGTCTGCAATTTTTTGCATTATTGCTGCGCGTTTAGCAACGGGCATTTTGCTCCAGCTATTGAAGGCTGACTTGGCAGCATTTACAGCATTGATCACATCATTGGAGTCGGAATCTGGAACAAGGTTATACACTTCTCCGAGGGCAGGATTAATATTTTCCAGGTAATTGCCAGATTGTGGCGCAATAAGATTGCCGCTGATATAATTCTTTATTTTTTCCAAGCGCTTATAATAACTGAAACAATATTGGTTAGTAGTAACTAATTACACTAACCATAAACAGAGCTTAAGTTACTAAAGAGTGGGGAGTATGAAACAGTTAAAGCACTTTTCCTTTTCTTTCGGCATATAAATCAGCCAAAATACCGAAAACAATGCCAAGTACTACACCAATGGAGTTTGTCCAAATTGGCAAATGCCATATAAGTGTTGCTGTAACTCCGGCAAAAGCTCCTGCAAACATACCGATCAATATATTTCTTCCAGGTGCTGATTTGGCATAATGCATTCTTGCTTTTCTGAATACTGCCCTAAATTTTTGATCGTATTGGGAAATGCTTTTTTTAGGTAAGGGAAACTCAGTCTGAATATTTTCAATGAGTACTTTGAATTCTCTGGTCAAGTCCTCAGGAGGTTCCTGATTATCATCCATGAACTCTAATGCCCGGTTCAATCTGGCGATTTGATACCGATGATGCTGGTAATCGTTCAACTGCGAAGACTTTTGGTCTAATTCTTCCCTGAGTATATGTATTTGCGATTGCATCTATTTATAAACTTCCGGTCCTTCCTCCATCAACAGCAAGATTCACACCATTTATGTAGGCGGCAGCGGGGGAAGCCAGAAAAGCAATGGCTGATGCTATTTCTTCTGCATTTCCAATTCTTCCTGCCGGTATCTCTGCTACCATTTCCTGTAATATTTCTTCTTCTTTCTTGCCCGATGTATCCGACTTGCTCTTAATAAGTGACTCCAATCTGCCCGTTAATGTTGCGCCCGGAAGCACATTATTTACCGTTATGCCAAAAGGGGCCAACTCGATTGACAATGTTTTAGACCAATTGGCTACCGCAGCTCTAATGGTATTAGACACACCCAAGCCCTTAATTGGAATTTTTACGGATGTAGAGATAACGTTAATGATCCGCCCAAAATTGTTCTTCTTCATTGAAGGACAAAAAGCTTGTACCAGAACCTGATTACATAACAAATGGTTGGAAAAAGCACGTGCATATTCATCCAATTTGGCATTGATGGCCAACCCTGCCGGGGGTCCACCTGTGTTATTTACAAGAATATGTACCGTATTTTTAGCAGCATACGCCTCCACTTTTTCCTGAAGGTCAAACACCGAACTAAAATCGGCAACAATATATTCATGTTGCTGTGAACTGGTACTTTCCAACTCTCGCATCACTTGTTGCAATTTTCGCTCATCACGCGCTATCAGCGTAACATTTGCCCCAAGTACCGCCATTTCCATAGCTGTAGCTTTACCTATTCCCTGTGTGCTGCCACAAACCACAGCTCTTTTCTCACTTAAATCAAGATTCATAGTTTAAAAAATTCTCCTTTTTGTTAACTAAAAACAATCTGACATTTGAACATTCAAGGCTTTAAGTTTATTAGTTTTATGATGAAAACCAACAGATAAAATTATGGCTATACGTAAACCCTTCAATTTAAAGCAGTGGATAGAAGAAAACCGCGGCATTTTAAAGCCGCCAGTTGGAAACAAAAACCTGTATGCCGATGCGGGCGACTATATAGTCATGATTGTTGGAGGCCCTAATGCCCGAAAAGATTATCACTTTAATGAAACAGAGGAATTGTTCTATCAACTTGAAGGAGATATCAACGTGCGCATACAGGAAGATGGTAAGCCGGTAGATGTCCCCATCAAAGAAGGAGAAATGTTTTTACTTCCTGCGCGTGTTCCGCACCGCCCGGAACGACCTGCCAATTCAGTAGGATTAGTTATTGAGTGTAAAAGGCCTGAAGAGAATATTCTTGACGGGTTGGTTTGGTATTGCGACAATTGCAATAACAAACTGCATGAATACAAATTTCATCTTGAAAATATTGAGAAAGATTTTCTTCCGCGATTCAGAGAATTTTATGGTTCTGAAAAATACCGTACCTGCTCAGCCTGCGGAACAATAATGCCCACTGATCCCCGATTTGTCTAACTTCATGAAAGGTACAGGCTATTACCAGTCACCTTGCGGATTGCTTGAAATTAAAGGCGATGAAAATGCTATCTATACAATCCGGTTTGTTGAAGATGAGACACAAGAAAAGGAAGTATTGAATGCAGCAATCAACACCTGTAAACAAGAACTCCACTCCTATTTCAATGGATCGCTAAAAACCTTCAGCACAAAACTTGAATTGATTGGTTCAGAATTTCAAATTAATGTCTGGAAAGCTCTTCAGGAAATTCCATTTGGCAAAAGCATAAGTTATACTGA
>CAZVFM010000255.1:0-3777 GCA_964626095.1 uncultured Roseivirgaceae bacterium
GATCAATTGGGTAGTGATAATATTCAGGAATTTTGTATTGCCCTTTTTTTTGATCTAGAATCTTTACTTCAATATTCTTCTGTTTGTGATCAAACTTGACTATTTCATTTTTGCGATACCCCCCCTCTTTCAGATTGCGGTAGGTAAGTTGAGGCATAAGGGATGCTGTATCAAGGTAGGCGCCCCATTGATCATCTACATCTACCAAAAAGCTGGTGAAGCCTCTGGTTTTACCTTCAATAGCTAACTTATACGTATCACGAGAATTTACTCTGTGTAATTTCTCCTCGATTTGCATACTGGCTCTTCCTATGCTAAGCATTCCATAATTAATACGGTATTCTAGATTTTCACCTCGACCAAAGCTTGTATTACTCAATTGTGGATATACCTGTCCTACATCCGAAGAAATGGAGATTGCTGCAGCAAATAATGCCAGTAAGGGTAAGAAAGCTATGATTAATAATCTATGCATGTATCTATATCAAAATCAACACAAACCTAATGCCACGAAATTACTAAACAGATACATTATTTTCGCGCAGAGCATTGTTCAAAGATGTTTTTTTATCGGTACTTTCCTTTCGCTGACCGATAATAAGGGCACAAGGTACCTGGTAATTTCCCGCTGGAAACGATTTAGTATATCCCCCGGGAATAACCACTGAGCGCTCGGGTACGTAGTTTTTAAATTCCTTTGGCTCAGCTCCTGTAACATCTATGATTTTAGAACTTGCTGTAAGTACCACATTGGCACCCAATACAGCCTCTTTACCAATTCTGACGCCCTCAACAATGATGCAACGCGAGCCAATAAATGCATTGTCCTCAATTACAACAGGTGCAGCCTGAACAGGTTCCAATACCCCTCCAATGCCTACGCCCCCACTTAGGTGAACATGCTTACCAATTTGAGCGCAGCTGCCCACCGTTGCCCAGGTATCCACCATCGTTCCTTCATCAACATAGGCACCTATGTTTACATAAGATGGCATCATGATAACACCCTTACTTATATAGGAGCCGTATCGGGCAATGGCATGTGGCACCACTCGAACACCAAGCGCTTTATAGTTCTTTTTTAATGCAATTTTATCATGAAACTCAAAGGGACCAACCTCAATGGTCTCCATTTGCTGGATAGGAAAATAGAGAATAACAGCTTTTTTTACCCATTCATTTACCTGCCAACCATCAGTCTGAGCTTCCGCTACCCTGAGTACACCTAGATCAAGTTGTTTGATTACTTCCCGAATAGCTTCTTTTACATCTGCATTTTCCAAAAGGGACCTATCTGCCCAGGCTTTCTCTACTACTTCTCTCAATTCATTCATTGTCGATCTTCTAATTGAATATTCTATTTTTAACGCAAGTAATGAAAAAAGACAAAATTCTAATCGCTTCAGTTCTAAAGCCGGTAAACGAACCCCGTATGTATGCCCGGATGGGAAAAAGTCTGCAAGCTGCAGGATTTGATGTACACCTGTTTGGTGCAGGAGGATTTGGTACAAATAATAATGCAGGTATTCACTTTTATGGTAAAGGCTTAATCAAGCGATTTAGTATACAACGATTGCTTATGCCCTGGAGAATGATCAAATTAGTTACTAAAGTAAAACCTGATATACTTATAGTTAATACACATGAATTACTGATAGTTACATATTTATGCAGAATTTTATTTGGTTGCAAACTCATTTACGATATACAGGAGAATTACTTTAGAAATATTTGGTATACCTATACATTTCCTCCGCTAATAAAGCACTTTCTGGCCATTTGGGTAAGAACAAAAGAGTACCTCTTATCTCGTTTCTTTCAACATATACTGCTTGCAGAAGCGTCCTATTTAAAAGAAATGAAATTTTTAAATGGTCTGCCCCATATAACAGTAGAGAATAAACTGGCCTTTTCAGCCGAAGTACCCAGGCGGAAGATAGTTGGCAATAATGTGCAATTACTTTTCACAGGTACGTTAGCCGAAAGCACCGGGGTATTTACCGCTATTGAATTAGCCAAGAAGCTACACCGGGCCCATAATGCTATACGTTTGACAATTGCAGGATTTTGCACCCAATCAATTACCTTACAAAAACTCAGAGAAAGCATTCATGGCCAGCACTTTATAAAACTGATTTGCGGTGATACTCCACTAGAACATGATCGCATCATCGAGCTCATTTTAAATTCAGATTTTGGCATCATTGCGTATCCGGATAACCCCAGTACTTCCGGAGCTATGCCTAGTAAACTCTACGAGTACCTCGGTTTGAAACTCCCCTTTCTTTACCTGGACAATGCCCAATGGACAGACTTGGTGCAAGATAAATCGGCAGGCCTGGCTTTTAATTCAGACAGCGATGCGAATCAACTGTTAAAGCAGATGAGAAACACAACATTTTATACATCTGATACAAAAGATGCCCTCTGGAGCTCAGAATCCTCCAAATTAATTGCATTGATAAATAAAATTATTTAGATTAAAACTAAATATTTTTTTAGATTAATCTAAACATTTACCTTTGGGTAAACGTTGAATGTGTATGCTCAGTTTTACAGAAGAAAACTACCTGAAGGCTATCTACCACCTCTCCATGGAGGGCGAAAATTCAGTAAGCACAAATTCGATTGCTGATACCATGCAAACCCGTGCCGCTTCAGTGACGGATATGCTTAAGAAGCTTTCAGCCAAAGAGGTGATCACCTACGAAAAGTATTACGGGGTAAACATCACAAAAAAAGGAAGGGAAGCTGCCTTGTTGGTAATTCGCAAACACAGGCTTTGGGAAACCTTCCTGGTAAACAAGTTGGGCTTTAATTGGGATGAGGTGCATGATGTTGCCGAACAACTTGAACATATCCACTCTCCCTTGCTCATTAAGAAACTGGATGAATTCCTGGGGAATCCCAAATTCGATCCGCATGGTGATCCCATCCCTGATGAAAAGGGTAAAATCTCTCAGATAAAACAGGTCTCGCTCGCAGATGCGGCTGAAAACAAGCGCTACAAAATAAGCGGTGTGAAAGACGATAACTCGGCATTCTTAAGGTACCTGGATAAAATCGGGGTGTACATAGGGGCAACACTAAAAATTATTGAAAGGATTGAATTTGATGGTTCACTTGAAATACAAATAGATAACCGTGCAAGAGCCTTTGTATCAAAAGAAGCTGCACTAAACATATTATTAATGGAATGATAAACAGATTATTTCTCATACTAAGTATTACCACGCTGTTGTTGGCCTGTGGCGATCAACAGGAAAAGGACATAAACGATAAGCTACTTATTGTAAGCACTACCGGCATTATCAACGATGCAGTGATCAACATTGCCGGAGAAAGGGCTGAAGCCATTGCTTTGATGGGCCCGGGGGTTGATCCGCACCTCTACAAGGCCACCCAGGGCGACCTAAGTAAATTAAGCAAGGCAGATATCATCTTTTATAATGGTCTTCATCTGGAAGGTAAGATGGCCGAGATTCTTAAAAAGCTATCGAGAACAAAACCAGTATTCCCTGTGAGTGAGGGGCTCGCTCCTGCACTACTTATTCAGTCCCAAGATTTTGGAGGCACCTATGATCCACACATCTGGTTCGATGTAAAATTATGGACCGAAGCGGTAAACTATATTGCTCAAGTAGTAGCCACTAAAGATCCTGAGTATGCCGATTTATACCAGCGCAATGCACAGACATACTTGGCAAAGCTCAATGAATTACACTATGAAGTAAGTATTGGCATTCACAGCATACCGGAAGAAAAACGGGTACTGAT
>CAZVFM010000256.1:0-3766 GCA_964626095.1 uncultured Roseivirgaceae bacterium
AGATGCCGTTTTATGTTAAGTTTCAAAAAAATAGAGGAACCATAAGACCTTATGGTTATACCGGTTTTGCCATGAATATGTTAATACTTGATAGCTGGAATATTGAAATGATACATCAATTGGGAAGTGCTGAATCAGATCCTAAACTCACCAACTCAAGTTCGAGAATAAATGTGATGCCCGCAAGGAATAGATTTAATCGTTCATTAGTGTTTGGTGGGGGTGTGTTGTACAAAGCAGGAGCTAATTTTTTTAAAGCAGAATTGTCTTTTGTAGCAGGACTAAATAATTATGTTAATTCCACGAATCAGCTTGATTATGCGGTTAAGAATCCTGGCTCTTCCTATAACAACCTCTTTAGTTATGGGTATGTTGACAATTATTTTAGCATCAATAACCTGGCATTATCCATTGGGTACGTCAAGCCACTTTACAAACCAAGGTTAAGAAAGAACCCGGGTACAAAAAAATTAAGCAGGCAATTAATTAGAGTGGAGAACGAAGAAGATTCAGATTTATGAGAATACTCATATCATTGCTTATTGTGCTGTTATTTTCTCAATGTGATACATCAGAGAATGTAGAAGTTCCATTCAAACAAACATTTCTTAGAATGTATGGTCAATATGCTGACTTTGAAGGTGTGGCAATGGCGATTTCAAATAATAACGAAATATTTCTATTGGGGCAAAGAACACAACGTGGAATTCTTCGAGAAGAGGCGTATGTAGTAAAAACCGATGCAGAGGGAAATCAAATTTGGGAAATTACTTTGGGTGATGATGTGAATTACTATGCTAAAGATTTGATCATTGATCCACAGGGAAGAATATGCGTTGTTTTGGAATATATGGCAGATGCCACAACACGAGATGTGCGCATGATACGATTGCAGGATACCGGAACACAGGTAAATAAAATAGACAGTGTAAGTGTAGGCAAGATTGGAGAGAACGACCATGTGAACAGAATAAGTGCCATAGCCGATGGTTCGTATATTTTGGCAGGATCAGAATCTCCCGATTTTGTAGACCCCTCTAACTTTGATGTTAATCAGATAAAAATTGCCAGTTGGAGATTCGATACTAACCTAAATTCATTTAGTCAGGCCGAATGGAATTTTAATGTGGCCGGCTTTAGTAATTACAGCGAAGTCGTAGGTATTTTTGAAGGAAGTAGCAGACCCTTCTATGCATTTGGCTCAACCAATACAGTAAACCTAACTGGAGTAAATAATCAGAATCCGGTTACCTCTAATCTGTATGCCGGTTCAGTTGATACATTTGGAGATGTGGGTGCGCCAATTGGCAGAGGTGCTGCGTCTGAACAAAATTTTTTAGTTGCAGTAAAAAAGATCCCGGGCGACAGGTACCTTACGTTGGGAACGAATAACAACGCGAGTGCAGGCAATATTGTCGACCGGCTGCTTGAACCAGGGGATATGTACTTTGCCATAGTAAAAGAAGAAGCCAACAACCCCTTTTTATCTTATGAAAGTCCAAAAGCACTAAACCTTGGTAATAACAACTTAATCCCCAGGGATATAGCTTACTCTGCAAATGAGAACATACTGGTTTGTGCCAATGAAACTACCCTAAATAGGGGTCTAAACATGAAGATATACAAGCTCAATATTGCCGGAAATGTATTATGGGAGAGAACGATAGATACCAATGGAGATTACAAAGCAGCAAAAATTCATGAATTACCTGATGGAAGGATAGTAGTATTCGGTACCGCAGAACTTGTTAACCACAAAAAAATGATGCTAATTAAATTAAATCAGAATGGTGATTTTTTACCTTAAGATTGGTTACTAATACCTAATTTGCAAGATTAAAAATATTGACTTGTTGGTTTTACCTATGCCCGACCTCTACACAACATCTTATTCTTTTGTAAGAGATTATAAGAACTTTCGAGTATCTCCATTTCTCTTTTCAGCAATTAAGTTCATAGATTCAGGAGTAGTGTTGAACAATAAATCCACCCAATGTTCAACGCTGGTATAACTAAATTGATCCATTTAAAGGCCATATCCGTAGGCCCATTAAAGGGCTTTGCTTTTTGCCTTTTCTTATCCGTATTTCTTATCACTAATTCCTTTGGACAAATAACAACTGGGGGAAGTGGTAACTGGAGTTCCGTCACGGTAAATGCCCCGTGGTCTGGAGGGACAGTGCCTGTCGCTGGTCAGACGGTAACAATTAATACCGGGCATATAGTTACCCTGGATGTGAATACTGCCGTCAGCCTTGCATCAATTACGATTGCACCTGGCGGTACTTTAATAACAACTGGCGCATTTACTGTAGATGCAAGCACCATAACCGTAAACGGTACCTACACCAATGGAAGTAGCGGAGCGGTCACTGTTACCGATTGGTTTGTAAATGCAGGCGCTACCTATGATCACGCTGTTGATGGTAGTACAATACCCGTGGCCTCAGGCACACGTTCCTGGGCGGCTACATCTAATTGTATAGTTAGCGGAGTAATTAACAACGCTCCATCACCTGCTGGATTTGCTGTACCTGCACCAGGCTTTGGAAATCTTAGGTGGAATTCAGCAGGGCAGACTATCAATGCTTACCTGGAAGCAAGCTTTGATGTTCAGGGCAATTTTGAAATTTTAGATACTGGGCTACCCTTAGCTCCGGCAACAAGAGCGGTTAGAATGTCTCCTGATGCAAGCTCCTATACTATAAATGTTGCCGGAAACTTTTTGCTAGACAACAGTACGTTTAAAATGAATAATGCTTCTGGCAATTGTTTCTTGAATGTAGCTGGGAATGTGATTGTTGACAACAGTGGCTTTTTGACACTATGTACAGGACCAGCAAACTCAACATTGACTGTTACAGGAAATGTAGATATAACGAGTGGAACATTCCTAATGCAGGAAGATAATAACATCGGTGCTTTAGGGATATTGGATATCAATGGAAATCTAACTATTGGTGCTGGTGCCACTATAACAGAAACGGAGGTAAATGGTAAAGGCGTAATTCAGTTCACCGGTGCGGGAACTAAAACTTTCACCAATGGAGGCACTATATCTAACCAAATTGATGTAGCTGTCGATCCTGGCGTCACGTTGCAAATGGGTACCTCTGCAAGTATCATTAGCGGAACAGGAACATTCCTGTTGCCTTCAGGTGCCACTCTGGGTGTGACTTCAGCAGATGGAATAAGCACAGCAGGTGCTACTGGAAATGTTCAAGTCACTGGAACAAGAACATACTCCACTGGTGCCAATTACATTTACAACGGCACGGGTGATCAGGTTACAGGTAATGGACTTACTCAAAATACGCCTGCCCACATAGAAGTTAACAATCCAGGGAATACGGTATCTCTTAGCGTTGGAACAGCTTTGACCGGAGACTTAACAATTACTGCTGGTACTCTCGACACCAATGGCCAAACCGTAACATTTAACGGAAATGCCGGACAATCAATTAGTGGCTCTGCGGCCTCTCAGAATTTTGATGGCATAATTGTAAATAAGAGTGGGAGTACTTTAACTGTTGGCGGAAGTATTAGTACAATTGTCTCATCCAGTTACACCCAGACGCTGGGGAATTTTGATGCGCCTCCAACATTCACAACCGGCAATTTGGTTTTGACTGCGGGTACATTAACAGCAGGGGCCAACATCAATGTAGGTGGGGATTTTGATTTTAATGGAGGCACTTTTATCCCGGGCACAGGTACCGTTACCTTCAACAGAACTGGCAATCAGTTTATTAATAGTATAGCTGCC
>CAZVFM010000257.1:0-3754 GCA_964626095.1 uncultured Roseivirgaceae bacterium
GCAACATTAAGCACTGTTATAGGTGCATAGGTGGCACCTGCCGGTACAGTAACCGTGAGTTCTGTGGTAGAGGCATTCGTAACCGTTGCTGCGGTAGCTCCAAAAATCACAATGTTGTTGCCCGGGACGTTGAAATTGGAACCTGTGATGGTTACAGAAGTGCCCACAGGGCCGCTTGATGGAGTAAAAGACGTAATAGTTGGAGCCTGCGCAGCTAGTTGTTGAGTAGCGAGCGCTAAAAGGATGGCTAAGAAATATTGAGCGTAAATTTTCTTCATAATCAAAATCAATTAGGCTCAGGTGCATCAGGTAAATCAGTATTACCAACAGGCGGTGTTTCTCCACCACCATCTCCGGCAAAAAGTAAATAGGCAACTCCACCCAAGACTACTACCGGCAAGACAAATATCAGCGGGCTTGACTTGGGTTTAATTTGAAAAGGCTTGCTTTGCGCGGTATTGCCTCCGGCCAGTAAAAGCACCTGGTATTCTCCTTTTGCTGTTGATTTGGGTATAATCCAGGTAAAGGCACCTGTATTCTTTGTTTTGGTGATCAGTCCTTTTTGTAAGCCATTTTGCATGAGTTGCAGGCTTACCTCATCGTTGGGTTTTCCTCCGGTCCATTCAATGGTTAATTCCTTACTTATTTTGACTTTACTGCCTGCTGCTGGGCTAAGCAATTCAAGTGGTTTAACAGTCACTACCGGGAGGCCCCTTACTTCGAAGGTAATTTGTCCTTTATAGCCCGGGCCCAGTTCGGCTTTGGCTGCCCAGCTAATGCTTTTGCCCTGACCGGGCTTTATGTTGGGGCCCACATCACCGGAAACCTGCTTTAAAGCTTCGCTAAAGTTATTGGAAGAGGAAAATAAGGTAATGGTAAACTCCTGATCAGGAATAGGTGTGCGCAGGTCGTATTGTATGATGATATAATCGTTTTGTACCGTGGCCCTTACATTTTCAATGGATTGGGCCAATAAAAGCTGCGGGGGTAATAAGAGCAGCAGCGCAGCCTGCATTAATTTGGGCATTTTAGAAAAGGTTAGGTTTATTCAAGTAAAGTTAAAATAAAACGTGATTGTTCGGAAATCCCAATCTGGGTATTTTATGTTAAATATTTCAAGAGAATTGATAGACAGCTGACGAAGTACAATTGTAAAGAGAATGGACTGTAAGCTCCACTGAGGTTTGACTAGTGTATAGTAGCACCTAATCGCAGAGTACTTTTTTGATCCTGTTCTTATGTATTTTCTGGAGTAAACGCGAAAAAATTTTACCCTAAAAAGGGTATTGTAAACTTTCTTGTTTGCCTCTAATTTTAGTATAGCTTAAATAAAAATATAATCCATAAAAATTATGAATTACAAAACTTCAACATTCTTATTGGCCATCATTTCGGTTGGTTTAATTGTATTTATGATATATAATAAAAATACAATGAGTGATGTGATCGAACCTGCACAACAACAGCCTTTGAATATTTACGAAGGGCATGATGCGCTTTTAAATTATATTGCTCAGCGAATGGATAGTGTAAGAAATCAACTCGGTCAGGTTGCAGGTAAGCCAATAAGTCCCTCACAAGCGCATAGAATGATTAGGGATTACCAGTTGTTTATGCAAAGTAATTTTCCGGGGTATGATAGCACCAAGGCAATTTATGGCTTTGTGTTTGATCTTAATGCTATGAAAGATTTTATGAATAGAATAGAAAATTACAATGCTGCCCCTCATTCGCCAGAGGAGACCATATCAGGTGTAAGGGTGTATAATGGTCGAACCAATTTATCAGCAACAAGCTATAATGATGTGTTTCTTATTCCGGTTAAGGGGCCTGACTTTGTTAATTTCTATAAAGTAGACAGTCAGTACGATAAGGATATTAAGGGCTTCAATAGTGACGACCCATCGATATTAAATTCCTCACTGCCTTGTCCAACACTATGCAATCCATAATTTGATGGCAACTTTAATTGCATACCTCTCGGTAGTATCACCTTTGCCGGGAATTTTTTTTGGAGTACACGGAAAAAATAAATTGAGCAAATCAGCAAGTCTCATCTTGCTATTCATGCTCATTTCTTTTGTTTCAGATATCACCTTGTTAATTACTGGAAGATTAAAAATGAACAATTTTCCTGTTATCCATTTGTATGGCATAATTAGCGGAACTTTAATGCTGTTTTTTTTTAAGGAATTATTTAAGAACAGGACTAGAATTATTACGGTACTATTGGTTGCGTTTGTGATTTTTTATGTAACAGATTCTTTATGGATTACGGGGCTCACCAAGTCTAATGCAATTTCTCAGACATTACAAAACTTTTTAGCCATAGGCCTGTGCGTGGCTTACTTTTATCGCATTTACGTAAACGAAACAGATATATTTATAGAGCGGAGCCCAGACTTTATTATTGTGCTGGGCTTTTTGTTTTATTCTACAGGGGCATTCTTTTCCTGGCTTCTTAGTACGGATATTCTAACTACTGCAATCCCGGGTGATCAGTTTTATGGCTCCTGGATTTTGCATAACATCGCAAATATTACGAAAAACAGCATATTTGCGATAGCACTATGGAGGGCCAGGAGAATTTAAATCTTGAATTGATATTGATTGCCGGAACTGCAGGTATGTTACTTCTTGCAGGGGCCGTGGTTACATTTATTTATTTATATCAAAGAAAGTTAATAAAAAAGAAAATTGATTTTCAACAAATTGAACAGATGCTGCAGAAGCAGGAATTAAAATCTGCTTATGCCATGTTAGAGGGACAGGATATTGAGCGACAGCGCATAGCGGTTGAAATGCACGATGCTTTGGGTAGTCGATTGGTCACACTTACTATGTATGCAGAATCTTTTTTAAAAGGAAATCTTTCAGGAGAGCAACGATTGATAGCAGAGAAGATGCTGGACATGGCACAAAATGCTCATGCGGAGGCAAGAAGTATTTCTCATAAATTGGACACCGGTGTGGTAAAACATTTTGGACTGGAGGCAACGCTGAAAGACCTGGCCGATGTAATTAATCAAAGTAATTCTGTTAAGGTGCAGTTGCATTCGGATATAAAGGCCGACATGAGCAATGAAATCAGCCATAACCTTTACCGAATAACACAAGAACTGCTTAATAATACACTTAAACACGCAAGGGCATCAGAAATTACCATCAATGTTACTCAGGTTAACAATGAATACATTAGTTTTATCTATGAAGATAATGGGCAAGGTTTACCCTCCACATATATTGAAAGTAAGGGCATAGGTATGAGAAATGTTTTTTCAAGAATTGAAAAATTAAATGGGGAATATACACTTGGTAAAAAAGGACTATCCGGATTTACAATGATTATTGAAATACCACTTTGATGGAGCAAATAAAAGTGCTGTTAGCAGATGACCATACCATTGTATTGGAGGGATTAAAAGAGGTATTGAAAATTGACAATCGAATTGAGGTAGTGGGCGAGGTGCTTAACGGGTTACAAGTCATTGATTTTGTTGATCGTCACTCGGTAGATGTTGTGGTGCTGGATATCAATATGCCGGAGATGGATGGTTTAACCTGTGCCAGAAAATTAAAAGCAAAGCATAAGCAATTGAAAATAGTCATACTCACCATGTATGCGCAGAAATCTTTTATTGAAGAGATTTTAAAAATTGGTGTTGATGGCTGCCTTTTAAAAAATAATACAGGAAAAGAATTGGTTGATGCTATTAACCGCGTGGCTGATGGTAAATCTTATTTTGACTTGATC
>CAZVFM010000258.1:0-3695 GCA_964626095.1 uncultured Roseivirgaceae bacterium
ATGCGCTAAAGGAAAATGGAAGTGTTTTAATGCCTTTGGATAAATATGATTGGTCGCCTAGGTATGCGTGGATTACCGATAAATTTGGTGTCAACTGGCAATTAGATGTTGATGACATTAATTCTACGCAAAAAATTGTTCCAAGTCTGTTATTCGCGAACAGCAAAATGACCATGGTAAAAAATGCGCTCTCGCATTATCATAGCATTTTCCCACACGCAAAAATAATCCTGGAGGCTCCGTACCCGCCCGGTACTCCTATCGAAGCCGGAACTTTGCTCTTTGCGCAAATCAAACTCAACGGGTTTATTATAAATACCATGAGTAGTACATTGAAGCATGATTTTGATTTTTCACCGGCATACTCACTGGTGATCGAATGTGACACCCAGGAACAAATTGACGACTATTGGGACAAACTCGGGCAAGACGGAAGGTATGAAATGTGCGGTTGGTTGACTGATAAGTTTGGCGTATCGTGGCAGATCGCTCCGGCCATTTTAGGAAAGTTGATGAGCGATCCGGTAAAGGCACCGCGCGTGATGCAGGCCTTTCTGCAAATGAAAAAATTTGACATCGCAAAACTTTTAAACGCCTGAGGATGCATGCCTTCACTCACTGCGTACCTGAACTTCAACGGTAACTGTCGCGAGGCGATGACATTCTACCAGGCTTGTCTGGGAGGAGATCTCACCTTACAAACACTCGATGAAAATACACGGGAAGCCGATGGTATATTAAAAAATTGTATTGTCAATGCTACTCTTGTTCGTGATCAACTTATGCTGGTTGGAACAGATTTGCTTCCGGAAGATTGGAAAAAAGGAAACAGCATCTCGTTATGGTTGATGTGCGAAAGTGAATTCGAGATGAAAAGCAGCTATCAAAAACTTGCGGCAAATGGAGAGCAAACGCAGCCTCCGGTACGTACAGTGGATGGTTCACTATTTGGAACGTTAACGGATAAATTCGGAAATGAATGGCTTATCAACTTTAATGAAAGAACAAAAGAGAACAATGGTAGAGGTATTTAAAACTAACGTTACTGAAGCGGCCATAGCAGAAAAGATCATGGCTGAATTGAAACTCATTTTACCGATGGCAAAGATTAACTTTGACCTGGAAGATTGTGACAACATCTTACGCGTGGAAATCAATACAGGGAATGCCTTAATGCTGATACAGGAACACTTTCATCAAGCAGGATTTCAATGTGAGGTTTTAAAATAACAACCGAACCATGAATACGAAGTCTGATTTCAAAACCATCGATGCTTACATCCGCACATTTCCTAACGATGTTCAGGTTTTACTACAACAACTTCGTGAAACCATTCAAAAGGCTGCACCCCAGGCAGAAGAAGCTATCAGCTACCAGATGCCAACCTACAAACTGGAAGGAAATCTTGTTCATTTTGCTGCCTATAAAAATCATATTGGGTTTTACCCGGCTCCGACTGGATTAAAAGCATTCGAAAATGAAATCGCAAAATACAAGCACTCGAAAGGTGCTGTTCAATTCCCGCTTGACAAACCGCTTCCTGTTGGACTTATAACTAAAATTGTAAAATACAGGGTAAAGAAGAATCTGGAAAAAGTGAAGGTGAAAAAAACCAGTTCAAAAAATAAGTAAGACCAAGCAATGCACTTTGCCAACCCTGAGTGAGTCGAAAGTCAGTTTCGACTCACTCAGTTTGAACATAACTCTTTAACTCACCACCTTGAAGTTAAACGCTCCATTTTGTGTGGCTCCCCACACCCTTAGCCAAATTGGCAAGACCGCTTCTGTTCCTCGCGCGTTGGTAATATCACCCAGATCGAGGAGGTTTTGTTCCTTCCACCCAAACTCCTTTAGCAGTGCTTTCACTGTTGCTTTTGCCTCCGCATTGTTTCCGCAGATGAAATTCGTATGATCACCACCGCCAATCATGCTGGGGTTCACCATCAAACCGCACCACATGGTATTAAGAGTTTTTATAACCTTAGCCTTTGGAAATGTCCTTTGAATTTCTTCTCCTAACGAATGGGTATTCGACAATGTCGGAAGCAAACTGGCCGGCTGGCCTTTACTGAAATCCAGTGGGTTAGAAACATCAATGATAATTTTTCCATTTATACTGTCCCCTGCCAACTTCAATGCATCAATCGAGTTTTCTCCTTTTGTGCAATTGAAAATTACTTCACCAAATTTTGCAGCATCCTCAAATGTGCCAGCGCTTGCTCCAGATTTATGCTTGGCAACAAAAGCGGTTGCCTTTTCATTTGATGCTGTGCGTGAACCCATCATCACCTGATGGCCTAACTCAATTAATCGTGAACCAATGGTATCTCCTACCATGCCGGTTCCAAATACGGCTACCTTCATTATCTTATATCGTTTAGTTATTTACTTTCAAAAGTATAGTTTTGTACTTTGCCTGGCAATATCATATCGGACATGAAAGGCACTATCAAGCTTGACCGAATTGTGAAATTGAGTCTAGAACAGCGAAAAATTCTAATAAATTTTTATGAAAATAAATGACGAGCAGTACAAATTCATCATCAACGGTGAAGATTACCATTGTGCATTGGATATCACTTCAGCATTCATTGGAGGAAAATGGAAAACCGTAGTGCTGTGGTACCTCCGAAATACAAAACGGAGATTCAGTGAATTGAAAGAAGTGATACCCGATATCACTGACAAAATGCTTTCGCTCCAACTGCGCTCACTTGAAGGTGACGACCTTGTAAAGCGCACGATATATCCAGAGGTACCACCCCGTGTAGAATATGAACTCACCAAAGAAGGTCAATCGTTGTTACCTGTTTTAGAGGCGATGGCTCTGTGGGGGCGAACTAAAGCAAAAAAGGATGGGAAAATGGTAAAGATTACTGACCGTTAACCGTTTCTTAAACTTTTGATCATAAAAGTGATCTAAGCGCTTAATCTTTCGGTTATGGTGGAATTGAATGAGATTATACAGAAGTATCTCAGGTTTTTTGTTGAGATCTTTTTACAACCGTAAAGAACAGAATAAACCCAATCAATCCTTCTAAAAACGGAACAC
The DNA here is from genome assembly GCA_964626095.1 of uncultured Roseivirgaceae bacterium. Lineage (GTDB taxonomy): Bacteria > Bacteroidota > Bacteroidia > Cytophagales > Cyclobacteriaceae > DAOLDI01. The sequence continues at coordinate 3,054 of CAZVFM010000258.1, forward strand.
CTAACTCCAAAGCCAGATTGGGTTTAATAACAGCGAATCCAAGAATGGTGAAGACCATGATTAAACCGAGCCATGTCCAGTACATATTGTCCATTACCTTCAATGAAATACGCTCTGCTTGCACATTGTCAAAAAATAAAAACTGAAGAGCTCTTAGGTCCCATATCAGCAAATAAGTTGCTGCAAGCAAAAGCAGTCCGGTAACAACAGGTGTACCGGTGAATTTATAGGCTATTGTGATCACAAAAATATTCAGGATCAACCCAAAGAAAATCAAGGCCCCAAGCCGGGCAAAACGTTGGGTCATCAATAAAGCACCTGCAATAATCTGGGTCCACCCGATAAACTGCCAGTATAAACCTGAATCGATCATTACCCTGAAAAATTGTTGTATGGGTTGTAAATCCTGAATGGGGGCATCCAGCGAACCCATGAGATTAACTTTTGTCTTTGTAACCTTACCCATGCCAAAGGCCGCAATAATAAACGCACCGCCAATCATGTAACGCAGGTAAATCGTGAAAATCTGGAAGAACATTTTGTGCCTCCAGGTATCAACAAACTTGAGTATATACATAGCAGAAGTTTCCGCTGAGACGAAATGCATTTCGATTTGTTACAAACGATTAACCAGACTTCCGG
>CAZVFM010000259.1:0-3693 GCA_964626095.1 uncultured Roseivirgaceae bacterium
ATCGAAATAGAATCCTGAAAGACACTTCTATGTATATCCTCATGTATTCTTGATGCCAGTTTATCTCCAACCTCTTCACACAATTCAAAATCACCTTTACAAAAACCTTTTTTGCTGTGACTCCCAACAGCCCCAGCCATGAACATAGCGAATGCATAGTCGTGGTGTTCAAGATTGTTTAGTAAGGCATAGGGGTAGTCTGCAGAAACCTCAAGACTTCTGGAGTGGATGCTCGTGGGGTGCGCACTGAATGTAACGAACAAAGCTTTGCTTTCATCTTCGCGAATAATTTCCAGTCCACGCAGGTAATCATCTACCCCGTGGTGAGAATCAGAGAGCCTGTTCCACACGAAATCTCCTGCGAAGGCTTCCCAGAATGCAAACTTTGCAGGCAATGCCCTTGCTTTGGCTTCATCCATTGCAGCAATAATATTTTTTGCAGTAAGTGCTATCCATTCTTTATCGAACTGACCCATGGTTAGTTCACCCAGATGGGTATTGTCCCAACCTCCAAAACCATTATGGGTATGTGTAGCACCAAAGTATAAGTATTCGCAGGCCCTTGTATTTTCTTTGAGATGGGTTTCTAACACCTCTTTTAAATCGGGTGGGAATAAGAGAAGGTCTGCAGTGACAAGATAAGCTGTAAAGTTTCCATTATCGATGGACAGAATTCTAACAAAAAGTGAATCGTGCACTCCTTGATAATTTCCACGTTTTCCGTATCCCGCCAATGGCATGGGGTTTTCAGGCATGATATTGACCTTGCTCCAACCAATTTTCAAAGTCTCACTCGGTTGATGCTTCGGCAATTGCAGCGTATCCAATTGCTGCATCATGGCCTGATAAAAATTACTTCCCTGCAGGTCTTGGTATTTGATTGGCGCAAAAAGGCTTGCCGCTATCAACAAGAGAATCAAAAAAATAGCCGCAAGCAGCTTCAGTATTTTTCGCATCAGTAAAGCGCAGTTCAAAAATTGAGGCCAAACTTAGTAAAAATTAGGGATTGGGCATTAGGGATCAGGCATTACATACCAGTACATAATCAGTCCGCAAGGCCTAATCCCCAATACCGAATACCTGAAAATCAAACTTCAGATTTTCATTTCCATATAATATCATTTGCAATTAAACATCAGTGGTCTGATATTACACAACTATTTTAATACAGTAACTATGAATAAATGCCTAATTATCAGTCTCTTATTAATCAGTAGCACTATACTAATTGCACAACCTACACAAAAGCCTGTTTTGCACGGCAAGCACTGGATGGCTATTACCGGTAAGCCTTTATCTGCAACTGCCGGTTCCATGATATTCCAGCAAGGGGGTAATGCGGTTGATGCTGCATGCGCCATGCTTGCTGCCACCTGTACCATGTGGGATGTGCTAAGCTGGGGTGGAGAAACCCAAGCACTTATCTACAATCCTAAAACAGGAAAGGTTATTGCCATCAATGCTTTAGGAGTTGCTCCTACTGGAGCTACGGCTCAATTCTTTAAAGACAAAGACATGCAATACCCACCAGAGTTTGGCCCCTTGGCGGCTACTACTCCGGGTACGGTTGGCGGACTTATTTATATGTTGGCCGAATATGGCAGCATGAGTTTGAAAGATGTGCTTGCTCCTGCCATGCAATTGGCTGATGGATATCCCATTGAAGAACAAACTGCCAATGCGATTGAGCGTGGTAAAAACAGGATCAAAGAATGGCCCTATTCTAAAGCAGTATTTCTTCCACACCTTGGTGCAGAAAGAGAAGCACCTCATGCAGGTGAAATTTTTAAACAACATGATCTGCTTGAAACGCTAAGAAAAATGGTTGATGCAGAACAGCAGGCTTTGAAGAAAAAGAAATCGCGCAAAGAGGCACTCTATGCAGCTTATGACAGATTTTACAAAGGTGATATTGCGCAGGAGTTTGTACGCGGAGTACAAGAGCAAGGCGGACTGATTACCATGCAAGACCTGGCCAACTGGAAAGTAATTGAGGAAGAACCGGTAAAAACAAATTACAAAGGCATTGATGTATATAAACTCAATGTGTGGACGCAAGGTCCTACCCTTCTGCAATCACTCAACATATTAGAAAACTTTGATGTGAAAAGTATGGGATACAATTCATCACAGTATATCCACACGCTTTATCAAGCCATGAACCTTGCCTTTGCTGATCGTGATTTTTATTACGGAGATATTTATACCCCACCAGTTGAGCCAGTGCAGGGACTACTTTCTAAAGAGTACGCAAAAGAAAGAGCCAAACTTATCAATCGGGAAAAGAATGATCCGAACATTAAGCCCGGTGACCCCTATCCTTTTGAAGGAAAGGTAAATCCCTATTTACACTTACTTAAAGATTGGGGACAATCTTCATTGAACCCCAATTCAACAAAGCTGCCAACATTGGATGACGAATACATGTCTGCATTTCTTGCAGGAACAACTACGGTGCAAGCTGCCGATAAAGAAGGCTGGGTAGTATCGATTACACCCAGTGGTGGATGGATACCTGCAGTCATAGCCGGCAAGACCGGAGTAGGATTAAGTCAGCGCATGCAAAGTTTTGTATTGGATGAAAAAGAAAATCCCTTCAATGTAGTAGAACCAGGTAAGCGTCCGCGTGTCACGCTAACGCCAAGCATGGCATTGAAGGATGGTAAACCATTTGTATCCTTTGCAGTACAGGGTGGAGATTCTCAGGATCAAAATCTCTTGCAATTCTTTTTGAATATGGTAGAGTTTGGTATGAATGTGCAGGAAGCAGTAGAAGCAGCCAACTTTAATACCTATCAGATGCGGGCTTCTTTTGGTAAGCATGAATTCAAACCGGGTAGTATTACTTTACACAGTGAAACGCCTGCATGGATACGTAAAGAGTTACGTCAAATGGGATATAAAATGGATTTTCTAAACAGAACTTCCGGCCCCATCAACGCCATTTTCTTCGACTGGAAACACGACAGCTTCTGGGGCGGCTCCAGCAATCATGGAGAAGATTATGGGATTGGATGGTAATAGCCAGGTGCTTAAGTGTTGAGGTTGTATTCAATAATGCAATTAGCAATAAAAGAACATTAGCACTTCAACACATAAGCACCTCAACACATTTTATTCACTTCTCAAACAATTCACTGGATTAACCTTGGCTGCTTTTATAGCTTGTGATGCCACGGTGATCCAGGCGATGAGCAGGGCAAGTAATCCGGCTACCGCGAAATACCATAATTCAAGCTCAACATGAAAAGCAAATCTCTCTAACCATTTACTTAATAGGTAATAACTTATAGGTAGTCCGATAAAAATGGATACCAATACCATGCGGGTAAAATCTCCGGAAAGCAAAAGCACTATATTAGTTACAGAAGAACCCATTGCTTTTCGAATTCCAATTTCTTTTAGTCTGCGCTCTGCACTAAATGTTGCTAACCCAAATAATCCCAAACAAGAAATTAATACTGCAAAGCCTGCAAAGTAACCGGATAAGGAAGCCACACGCTGTTCAGCAGCATAGAGTTTGGCGTATTGTACATCCTGAAATCTATAGTCTAAAGTAAAGCCCGGATTAAAAGAACTGTAAAACGATTCTAAAGCAGTAATGGCTTCTTTCTCCCTCCCACCTTCTAGTCGCACCATCACAGTCCAGGTATACTGAGGTGTGAGCATAAAGAAAAGTGGATTCACCACATC
>CAZVFM010000260.1:0-3681 GCA_964626095.1 uncultured Roseivirgaceae bacterium
CCCAGTATTACTCTTCTGAATTCACCATCGCCCCCGGGTAATCTTTTAATATCCGCAAATTCTTTTGTTTCATCCGAAAGCACTTGGTCATATCCCAGTACTTTTGCATAGAGACCCATGGCTTTATCAATATCGGTTACACCTATCACACAACCTGCAACTCCGCCCATTTCACGCTTCTGCTTCCTGAACCAGCTTCTTCCTTCAATTACTTCAAAAAGATTATTGTAGGGGTCTTTCAGATAGAAATGTTTTTTTCCGCAAGGCGACTGTTCAATTCCGTTGAGTATTTCAACACCATTGCGCTTTAAACGGTTATAGGTAGAATCAATATCCCTGCTTTTCATTTTGATAGCCAACACACCCGTATCCCCCATCTTTAACTCAAACTCCGATCCTTGAGGTTCTCGCGACTTGTATTGCCAAATTTCGAAACCTCCGCCACCCGACATGTTCATCGCCAGTATGGCGTAACGTTGTTGTGCTTCATTGCCTGTATACTTAGTCATCAGACTAGCTGTTGCGGTATCTCTGAATACTGGCACATCCATATTAAACTGCTTACGGTACCATGCCCATGCCTCTTCCGCATTACTTACGCCTATTCCCACTTGCTGGATTCCACTGATATTGTATGCCATATTTTAGTAATGGTATTTAAGTAGTTTTCTATAGGTACTTTTCATCATTTCAGGATTGAATTTAAGCAAAAACATAACAAACACAGCAAGGTTAGCCAATTGCACCCTGAGCCAGCTGTTATTTTGGTACTTTCTTGCCGAAACCACAATGTTTTTTTTGATGACCCTGAATTTATAATTCTTCATTAATCTTCTGCTTAGGTCAAAATCTTCCATTATACTGTAGTACTCATTAAACGCACCCAAACGATTAAACACATCTCGCTTAACGAATAAAGTTTGGTCTCCACCTCCACAGAAAATACCTTTGAATCTGGTAAAGAAGGCATTGAACTTCAGTAAGCTTTTATCCGAATCAAATCTGTAGCTATAGCACCCTGCTGCGTAACCCATTTCAATGGACTGAAAAATATCATCAACAAAACAAGGCAGCAGTTTAATATCTGCATGGATAAAATACAAAATATCACCCATTGAATTTTTTGCGCCAAGATTCATTTGGACCGCTCTGGATGCAAAATCGCTTTTTAAAACACAAACGCCTGTTTGTTTGGCTAAGTCCACTGTACCATCAGTACTTCCCCCATCTACTACAATAATCTCTTGTATTTGAGGTTGATGGAGTGCTTGAATAAATGTGATGCAATCAGAAATATTTGCCGCTTCGTTTAATACCGGAATGATTATACTGATCTTCATTATCTGCTTTGAATCAAATCTGACAAGTATTTATTCCCTGCTACTAACCAATCGCTTAATATTATTTTTCCCTCAGATGCACCACACCTACTACAATAAGGGGTTAATACTCCCATGTTCATCACCTTGAAAGAATAACTAAAAACGGTAAAAGTCCTTTTGTCAGCATCATGACAGGCTTCCTGGATTGTATCGTCTAATTTTGTTCATCATTTAAGATGTTTAAAAAAAATAAACCTACCGCAATTCATCGACCCTTAAAAAATCCAAAATACTTGATCAAGTCGTATATTTAATAAAATTGTACAATGAAAAAAATAGCCTTGACTTCCATGCTGGTGCTCCTTCATTTTTTAGGGGCGGCACAAAACAAGTACCCATCTAATGAAACATTTACCCGCCTCCTTAAAAAGCACGTAACCGAAGATGGACGTGTAAATTACAAGGGTTTTATTAAGGATTCTACAGAATTCAACCAATATCTAAAGTTATTGACTAAGACATCCCCTGGCGAAAATTGGACTAAAAACGAAATCATGGCCTTTTGGATAAATGTTTATAACGCATTTACCATCAAACTCATTATGGATTATTACCCCGTTGAAAGTATAAAAGACATTGGCAGTAAAATTCAAATTCCCTTTGTAAATACCCCCTGGGATATCAAGTTTATCATTATAGGTGGAGAAAAAATGGATCTGAACAACGTTGAACATGGAATACTCCGCAAGCAATTCAATGAACCCTTAATTCATATGGCCTTAGTCTGTGCTAGCAAATCCTGCCCAGTACTGCTTAATGAAGCGTATGAACCCGAAAAGCTGATGGCACAAATGGAAAAGCAAACACGCGCCTTTTTGTCAGATTCCTTCAGAAATAACCTATCCTCGAGCAAACCTAAGTTAAATATGATTTTTAAGTGGTACGCTATGGACTTCAAAAAAAACGGGGAGGATGTCATTAGCTTTATCAACCGGTACGCCACCAAGAAAATACCACCAAATGTTAAGACTGATTACCTGGATTATAATTGGGGACTCAATGACCTCTGAAGGCTATAATTTGTCCAGAAAATGATTTTATGGGGATTTTTGCCATTCTATAGGCTTTCCCTATATTTGCACCTCATTTTAAAAAAACCTTATAGAACATGAAAAATTATGAGACGGTATTCATTTTAAATCCCGTTTTGTCTGAAGATCAGATGAAGGATACTGTCGATAAGTTCGTGAAGGTGTTGAAAAAGGCCAATGCTGAGGTAATCAACATTGAGCAATGGGGACTTAAAAAGCTGGCTTACCCTATCCAGCACAAGTCTACCGGTTTTTACAACCTCCTAGAATTTTCGGCAAGCTCTGATGTGGTAAATCAGCTCGAAACAGAGTACAGACGAGACGAGTCAGTAATGCGTTTTTTAACAGTTACACTCGACAAGCATGCAGTTACTTACAACACACGCAGAAGAAAAGGAGAATTTAACAAGAACAAGAAGGAAAAAACCGCTAAGGAGGAGCCAGTTGCATGACATTAATGAACGAACCCATCAGCAGACCTGAGCAGGTAAAAAAGTACTGCCGATTCAAAAAGAACGGTATTAAATACATTGATTACAAAGACCCTGACTTCTTAATGAAATTTCTTAACGAACAGGGTAAACTTTTACCTAGCAGACTTACAGGTACCAGCGCAAAATACCAGCGCAAAGTGGCTCAGGCGGTTAAACGCGCTCGCCACATGGCCATATTGCCCTATACAGGCGATTCTTTGAAATAATCTTTAACCCAAACGGACAATAGAAATGGAAGTAATATTGAAACAAGACGTTGTAGGCCTGGGTTACAAGAACGATACCGTGAAAGTAAAGCCCGGATTCGGTCGTAATTACCTTATACCCCAGGGAATAGCTGTAATTGCAAATAATGCCAATAAAAAGGTAGTAGTTGAAAACATCCGTCAGGCTGCACATAAAGCAAGCAAGCTTAAGCAGGATGCAGAAAATTTAGCTGATAGCATCGGTGATTTAACACTGGAAATAGCCACAAAAGCTGGTGAAAGCGGAAAAATATTTGGTGCGGTAACACAATTACAAATCGCTGATGCCCTAAAAGCAAAAGGATTTGATATTGATAGAAGAAAGGTAGCAATAAGCGGAAGCATCAAAGAACTTGGCGACTACAAAGCTACAATTGACCTTCACAAAGAAGTGAAGAAAGAAATAAGTGTAAAGGTTATATCTGAGTAAGGTCTTTAAACATAATAGTTAGAAAAGCCACCTCAAAAGGGTGGCTTTTTTATTCTCTTTGTATCTTGTGATATGCATTTCAGAACAAAAGTTAACATC
>CAZVFM010000261.1:0-1935 GCA_964626095.1 uncultured Roseivirgaceae bacterium
CCGGTGATGACCGAAGTTACCCCATCAAAAATAAAATTGTCGGCAGTAGGTACCCGAACTTCACTCCCTTCAATATGTGCATGCACATCGATAAAGCCGGGTGCTATATAAAGTCCTTTGGCATCAATTACTTTTGTGGCTGACTGATTGGAAAGTTTTCCTATGGCTGCAATCTTTTCATCTTTAATTGCTACATCGGCATAATACCAGTGATTACCGGTACCATCAATTACTTTACCGTTGGTGATGAGGATATCGAATTGGGCTTGTGCCATAGTAATCAATGGCACTAGAAAAAGAGTGAATAAAATGCGCATAGTATTAAATTATGCCTTTAATGTAGAAGAATTGTAGTTAAAAGCAAACTTGGATTATTTACAATTTCAAAATTAAGATTCAAATAGCCCTGTATTTTGTTTGAGATAAAATACACGTATATTTGAATAAACACGTGTAACATGAAAACCAAACTAACTTTGACCGTAAGAAAAAGCGTAATTGAAATGGCTAAAAAACAAGCCAGACAAAAGGGAAAGTCATTATCAGAGATGTTTGAAGAACTGTTCGAGAACTCAGGTTCAAGGAATATTAAAACAGAACAGCAAAGAGCTGCAGAAAGACTGATGCTTAGATTAGCTAAAGCCAAAAGTATACAATCAAAAGATGACAAGAAAATAATCATTCAACATGTTAAAAGGAAGTTTGCCTGAGGTATTTCTGGACACGGATGTAGCTTTTGATATCATCTCAAAAAGGGAACCTTATTTTTCTACTGCTATTCCAATTCTTAATTTGGTTGCGAAAGATGCTATAAGTATCATAATAAGCGAAAGCAGTATATCAAACCTTATTTACTTGGCATTTGATATCTACAAACTAAAGGATGCTCAAGAAAGAGTAGCAGACTTTATTTCAGCCTCAGAAATAATTAACGGAGGAAAGTCGGTTATGTTAGAAGCCTTAAATTCTAAATTCAAGGATAAAGAAGATGCGTTACAATATTATACTGCACTATATCATGGTGCTGATTACTTTATTACAAGGAACACCAAAGATTATAAACATAAGACAATTGCTCTCCCCGTATTCAGCCCACAAGAATTCATGAAATCATTTACATTAAATTAATTGTGCCTTAAGGCCGAATACTAATAAAATTTTAAATTCTCTAATCTCAATTTTCCTTTTTTTTACTTAAAACGGATCATCCTCATAATCCTCGCGGCCATTGCCATTTTTCTTATCTCTGAATCCGCCAAAGCGATAGGTAAAGGTGATTGTACCAATTCTGGTTTCGCGGTTGAACATGCGGTCTTGAGAAAAACGAATATCATCTGTGCGCACCCTGAACACACGTGTATTGAAAACATCAGAGACATTTAAGCTAACAGTACCTTTTCTGTTCAGCACTTCTCTTCTTAAACCGATATTTACTCCGTAGATGGGTTCAATTTCACCCTGGGGTAAAACAATGGGTCCTCGGTAATCGGCTTGTACTTGAATAGCTACTATGCGAGGTATCTGGATATTGCTGAGAAAAGAGAGTGTCCAACTGAAATTGGAATTATTGAATCCTTCTGAAATGTTGTCACCAATTATTTCAGAATAGAAAAAATTTCCTGAAAGCATGAGATCAAAATTATTGCTGGGTTGATACTGTTGAATCAATTCCAGACCGGTTGATTTTCTGATATCAGCATTCGCCCAGGTTTGTATGGCCTGATTCTGATTGTTTACTGTAATGATTCTCGAAATTACATCCGTGCTTCTGCGGTGATAGACTGTACCGGTAAAGAAAAGCTTTTCCCAACCTTTCAAATAAGCTGCTTCATAGCTATCTGTAAACTCCGGTTGTAAATATGGGTTACCGATGCGTTGATTCAATAAATCCTGCACATTATAAAATGGCGCCAATGACCAACCACCTGGTCTGGA
>CAZVFM010000261.1:1945-3676 GCA_964626095.1 uncultured Roseivirgaceae bacterium
AATGTGATAACTGAAGTAGGCACTTGGAAATAGATTGAAATAATTATTTACATAGGTAGTATCAAAATTAAATTGTTCTCCTGCTGTAAGTGTAAGCTCTGCACGCAGACCACCTTGAAAACCAAACTTACCCTTACGTGCCCGGTAATTCAGATAAGCAGCATGAACATGTTCTTGAAAATTAAACTGGTCGCTTACCGTATCATTTCTTTCCAGCAAACCAGTATTTAAATTAAGCTGATCAAATATTTGTTCGTTAAAACGATTCGATAAAGTTGATTTAACTCCGGCCTCCATACCTGTATTATTGAGCAGTGGTTTGGTATAATCCAATTGCAGTATAAACAAATCGCTGGTGGAAGGGCGTGCATAATCCTGACGCAAAAGTTTACTGGCATCTTCTTGCTCAAGCGAATTAAAAAAGCGTTGATCAATATATTCTATACGCTCTTGCCTGTTTGTGGCATAGGATGCTGATGCGTATAAACTCTGACCGGCAGAATCTATATCTATAAAATAAGTAATGCCACTTTCGTAATTCACACTTGATTGGTCCTCATCCAATGTTCTTATATTCAAACTGTCTAATGCAGATTGTGCATTATTAAAACGCTGATTGTAAGTTCTAAACCTGTTCCGGTCGCGATAGTTGAATTGTGTGTAAAATCCCAACACACTGCGCTCGCCAATGTCATAATCAAAACCAGCGCGCGCAAAATGAGAACGTGTAATGGTGGTAGTATAAAAATCCTGATCTAAAAATGGAGAAACACCGGGTAAAAAATTCTCGCGTAAACTTTCACTAAAGGCAAATAAATTTCTGTCCTGGTAATTGTAGCTTCCATAGAAATTTATTTTACCGGTATTATAGTTCATATTAATACCTGCCTGGTATTTATAGCGCGTACCTGCAGAAGCATTGGCCGAACCATTGAAACCCTTAGTTTCATTTTTCTTTAATATGATGTTGATTATACCTGCAACACCTTGCGCATCATAGCGTGAAGAAGGATTAGTAATCAGTTCAACACTCTTTACACTATTGGCTGGTAATTGCTCCAGCAATGATTCCATTTCATCGCTGCTTAAATTGCTGGGGCGACCATTGATGTAAATTAATACTGCACCACTGCCTCGCATGGAGATGCCACCTTCTTCATCAACTTGTATGGAGGGTAAAGTAGACAGCACATCTGCAGCAGTTCCTCCTTCTGCCACAATACTGTTTTCTACATTATAAATTCTTTTGTCTATGTCAGTTTCAAACAATAGCGCAGAAGCTCTTACTTCTACTTCCTGCAGTGCTGATATAGCAGAGCTCAGGTATACATCTCTTATCCTGATATTTTGATCAGCCACAGTGATTGATTCGAAGTGATTATCATATCCTACAAATCCGGCACGTAAAATGTATCTTCCTGACTTTGCATCGAAAGAGAATCTTCCATCAAAATCAGTTACTGCTCCTGTTGCTACCGATGAATCAGCAGGATTGAGTAGTGTAACGTTCGCGAAAGGCAAGGGCGCATCATCATCGGAATCAATAATTCTCCCGGTAATCGTTTGCGCAGCACTTTCCAGAAAGATTAATGAAGAAAAAAGTAAGATAAATAGTCGCACGAGAAATTGTTTTAATGAACAGATATTCAATAATTTATAAAAGTACCTGTTTAAACACTCGTATTTAATTGATAAACTGTAAATGGCATTATACTGCTGCGAGTTGCAGAT
>CAZVFM010000262.1:0-3668 GCA_964626095.1 uncultured Roseivirgaceae bacterium
GCGCTTGAAGCGGATATAGATATTTTATGGATCGGTGCGCGCACAACTGTGAACCCGTTCAGCGTTCAGGAGATTGCCAACGCATTAAAAGGAACGGGAAAAATTGTGCTGCTTAAAAATCCTATCAATCCTGATTTGGCTTTGTGGATGGGTGCTATTGAACGGGTACGCAATGCGGGCATTGAACAAGTTGGTGCCATTCACCGCGGATTTTCTTCCTTCCAAAAATCAAAATTCAGAAATCAGCCTGCCTGGAAAATTCCGATTGAATTAAAATCTAAAATGCCGGAGGTCCCACTCATTTGCGATCCGAGCCACATTGGCGGCAGCCGTGAAATGATTTTTGAAATTTCACAAAAGGCACTTGACTTAAGTTATGAAGGTTTGATGATTGAAACACATCCTGATCCGGACAATGCACTGAGCGATGCCGATCAGCAAATCACACCTGCACAATTAAAAGATATCTTGAAACGTTTACGGATTGCAGAAAAATCATCTGATGATGTAATCTTCATTAACCAACTGGAAGAACTGCGCGAAAAAATTGACGACCTTGACCGTGAACTTCTTGAAATTCTTGCCACACGATTAAGGGTAATTACGCAAATCGGTGAATACAAGAAAGACAATAATGTAGCCGTGCTTCAGCTTGAACGCTGGAAAGAAATCAGCCTGACCCGACCTGAGTGGGCCAAGAGCATGCAAATCAATGGCGATTATATTTACGAGCTGTATAAAATAATTCACGAAGAATCCATCCGCATACAAACGGAGATTATGAATAAAGAAAATGTAAATAAAGACAATGCTACCGGATAATATTGTTATCACCGATTATCCCGGAACAGATTTGTTAAGGTTTTTCAAAAAAGAAAATCCTTCTAAAGTGGCTGTGCTTGTTGATGAAAACTCCTTGAAGCATTGCTATCCAATTATTCAGGATTCGCTACCCGAACATATTATTATTGAAACAAGAAGTGGTGAGGAAAATAAAAATCTCGAAAGCTGTCAGCACATTTGGAATGCATTAACCAGTCATGAGTTTGACAGGTCTTCGCTAATCATTGCCTTGGGTGGTGGTGTGCTTTGTGATATGGGCGGATTTTGCGCAGCAACTTTTAAACGTGGAGTTGATTTTATTTTTCTTCCCACTACACTACTCGCCCAATGCGATGCTTCTATTGGCGGCAAACTCGGAATTGATTATTTACATTATAAAAATCAAATTGGTCTCTTTCTTGATCCGGCATTGAATATCATTTTTCCAGGATTTATTAAAACACTGCCCGAAAGAGAATTGAAATCTGGCTTTGCAGAAGTAATAAAGCATTGTTTGATTTCTGATAAACAAACCTGGGAAGAACTTAGAAGCAGCTCATTTAGTAAAATTGACTGGCCAAAAATGATTAAGCATTCTGCAGAATTAAAAATTGGGATAGTAGACAACGACAGAAATGAAAAAGGCTTAAGAAAAGTACTCAACTTTGGACATACATTAGGTCACGCATTGGAAAGTTATTGCCTGGAAAAGCGTGAGAAAATTTTACACGGTGAAGCTGTGGCTGCCGGCATAATTATGGAGTCGTATCTCTCCTTCAAAAAGAATTTTATCAATGATACCTACTTCAAAGAAATCAGTCAATACATTGATAGTATCTATCCCAGAATTTCTATACACGAAAAAGAAGTAGAAAGTATTTGCGCTTATTTGCTCCAGGATAAAAAGAACAAGGAAGGTCAAATAAAGGCAGTACTAATTGCTGATGTTGGTAACGTAAGGTGGGATGTAGACTTAACATTGGCAGAGGCTGCCAATGCTTTTCACTTTTACCGCGCTTAGATATAATTCATGTCTGAGTCATCCGAAATGACTTTTTTCGCTTTATCAAGTCTTTGCTTAATGCCTTCTGTTGCCTTACTTAAAAGTTCTTTTGCCTTATCTGCACGCTTGCCCGTAACCAGATAAGCTGCCAGTAAAGCGCCTGAGGCCAGGCCCAAACCGATTGCTAATTTTTTTGTTGCTCCCATAATGCTTTTATAACTGTAAATTCAAGCGCAATGTTTCACAATCAAAATTTATTTTTATCAATCTTCTAATTAAGGTTAATTTGGGCCATTAAGCTTTGAGCAATTCTATATACATATCAAGAAAAAGTAGTCTAAGCCTTACGGGGGTTAGGCTTCCTGCATCTAAAAGTATAAGTAATCGGGCTATTATTTTAAATGCCCTTGGCGGAAACAGCTGCAAGCTTAACAACCTTTCAGACGCGCGAGATACCCAACTAATGCTTTCCCTAATCAATAGTAAGTCGCTGGAAATTGATCCGCAGGATGCAGGAACTACCATGCGCTTTCTTAGTGCTTACTTCGCTGTAAGCGGGCAGGAAAAAAAAATGCTCGGATCAGCACGCATGCAGCAAAGACCCATCGGTATTTTGGTTGATGCCCTGCGCAGCATTGGTGCTGATATTGATTACCTGAAGCATGAAGGCTATCCGCCTTTGCATATCAAGGCTTTTCATCAGCAGCAAGCCAGTTATTTAAAGATACGCAGTGATGTGAGCAGTCAATTTATCAGTGCGCTGATGATGATTGCACCAGCATTGCCACAAGGACTGTGCATTGAACTCGAAGGCAAAACAGGTAGCAGGCCCTACATTGAAATGACCGCAGCATTAATGCGTAGATTCGGGGCGGAAGTAAAAATTGAAGAGCGAATAATCAAGATCAAAAGCAAAGCTTATCAAGGTCCTGAAAATTTCACCATAGAATCTGATTGGTCAGCCGCAAGTTATTGGTATGCTTTTGCAGCCTTAGCCGATCGTGCAGAATTAACATTAAGCAAGCTGAATTTTAATTCGTTACAAGGCGATCGGGTAATTGCCGATATCATGGTTGAATTAGGTGTAGAAAGTCAGGAGCTTGAAGATGGTATCAGATTGATTAAAAAAGATGCAGTAAAAGATTTCAATTACGATTTCAGTGATTGCCCTGATCTTGCACAAACAGTTGCGGTTGTATGTGCGGCAAAAAATATCAAAGCTACCTTTAGGGGATTGGAGAGTTTAAAAATAAAGGAGACCGATCGCTGTAAAGCCTTAAAAAATGAATTAGCAAAAATTGATACAGAATTTACAGAAATCTCTGAAGGGGTTTGGCAGCTTAATCCACCTGAAAAAATTACAAAAGAAAAAATAATTGTATCCACCTATGAAGATCATCGCATGGCTATGGCGTTTGCTCCCCTGGCTTGTTTGATGGATGTTGAAATTGAAAATCCTGAAGTAGTGAACAAATCCTATCCAGAATTTTGGAATGAGATAAAAAAGGCCGGGTTTAAAATCAGCTGAGTTGAAGCGATCTCAAGTAGTTGGGTACATGCAGTAACCTGCTGCCGTACCAACTAAACATTTCGCCATCAACCAATAAAATTTTTGCTTCAGGACATAAGGATTTCAATTCGTTTATATGTTCGGCTTTGAAGGGATAGGGCTCTGATGAAAGGAAAATAATATCTGGATTTAGTTTACTAATCTGCGTATCATCCAATTCAGGGTATCGAACGTAATGCTGTAAAGCGTTTGTCAGTCCGATTTTTCCCAGCATGGCATCAATAAAGGTTTCTGATGCAGTCCCCATCCAGGGCTTTTTCCAGATCAGGTATA
>CAZVFM010000263.1:0-3652 GCA_964626095.1 uncultured Roseivirgaceae bacterium
TGATTAATGTCCTAAGAAATTTTGTTTAAGGACTCCTGTGGGACGCTCAGCATTTGTTTTAATTTTTTATCCATTAAAAATACCTTAGCTTGTACTTATGGCACTTACTCCTTCACACATGCTGGCCCTGGGTACTGAGGCCCCTGACTTTACTTTGCCCGATGTTGTTTCAGGTGAGCTGCGTTCGCTGGCCGAATTGAAATCAGACAAGGCTACGGTGATTATGTTTATTTGTAATCATTGCCCTTATGTGAAGCATGTTAATCCTGAATTGGTGAGACTGGCCAATGATTATATCCCTAAAAGTGTAAGTTTTGTCGCGATCAGCTCAAATGATGTAGAGGACTATCCCGAAGATGCCCCAGAAGAAATGAAAAGGGTAGCCAGGCAATGGAATTACCCCTTTCCTTATTTGTACGATGCGTCACAGGAGGTAGCGAAAAGCTATTCTGCTGCCTGTACTCCCGATTTCTATATCTTTAATAAGGCTTTAAAGCTGGTTTATCGTGGCAGGTTAGATGAATCGAAGCCCGGTTCGGGGCTGCCCCTTGATGGCAAAGATTTGCGGGAAGCATTGGATGATATTTTGAAAGGCAATCCCGTGAGTGATCAGCAGTTTCCAAGTGTGGGATGCAATATCAAGTGGAAGAATGAATATTGAACGACAAGAATTTCCGCTTAGCTGTTCCTGTTGTTGTTAACAGATTTTTATTAGTCATACTGATTTATTTTTATTAACTCTGTAACTCATCTGTGTTCCAATCTCAATTAATTCTTTTCACATGAGAGTTATTTTATGTTTAGTTATTGTTCTAGTGGCTTCATCGGCCGGTTTTGCTCAAGGCAAGTCTGCCGCTGAACAAGACAGCAGCAGTCTGAAGCAGCGCTACCTGACACTAAAAGCTAAAACCGAGACATTTAATGAGTACAAGGTGATCAGGGAAATTCAGCTGGATGCTTTCTGGAAAATGACCATGGATTCTTTAGGCATTGTACAGGGGCGATTGAAGGATGCCGGGAGCGATATTAAAACACTGAAAGCAGAAATTGCTTCCCTAACCGCATTGATCGAACAGAAAGATGCCGCAGCCGCATCTGTTTTGCATGACAGTACACATATTCGATTTGTTGGTATTGATTTTAACAAGGCATTTTTCATTACCCTTTTTCTGGCGATTGTATTGAGTTTGCTTGCATTAAGTGGATTGCTTTTCTGGAGATTCAAGGCCGTATTCAGTTCTTCAAGAGAGAGCAGGCAATTGTTTGATCAGCTCCATGCAGAGTTTGAAGGGTACAAGCATAAAGCGCTTGAAAAGCAAATGCGCCTGAGCCGTGAATTACAAACCGAAAGGAACCGCATGCAGGACAAGCTTAGCGCACGCTAGTATTTCAGGCGGGATCTTTTTTTCGTCTCTCATCTATGGAGAAGCTACCGGCTCCCAATACTGTAAACAAAATCAGCGCAGAAAGTACCAGGATGGAAATCTCGAGTTCCATGTGATTGCCTATGGACAGAAAACCCTTGGGGTAATTCACAAAAATGATGGCTCCGATAAGTACAGGGATTTGAATAATGCAGACTACGCGCGTGAAAAGCCCCAGTGCAATCAGCGGTCCGCCCAATAGGTGCGCAAAGATTACGTAATGTGCCAGGGCTGCTCCGGCAAAGAACATGTTGATGCCAGCAGTGGTTGTCATTAAACTGTCGATGTTAATGCTAAAAACTACACCTTTATAGGTGATAAAAAGGCCCAGTGCTATTCTGAAGAAATCAAGTATGGCTGGTTTCTTAGCATTGTCAATTGCCTCTATGTCAGATGAAAGGCTCATTGGCCGTGAGATTGATAGTACAAAGTTTAAAAAAATCATGGCTAAGAAACAAGTCCTCAAGGCATATTATGGAGGGATAATTTATTGGTATACCCTGACGTAGTCTATCTCCATCTTTTGCGGAAAAATGCTGTCATCGATGCCTTGCATGCCGCCCCAGAATCCGCCTACCGCAATGTTCATGACGAGATGAAATCGCTTATCAAAAGGCCATCCGGTATGGTCATCTTTTTTATCCCGTTTAACGGTATGGTAGGTATTGCCATCCACCATGAAATCAATTTTGTTTTTAGTCCAGTTGATGGCGTAGACATGAAACTCTTCCTGCGCATCGGGCAGATGAATGGTTCCTTCTTTTTGTGTGCGTTTGATATGATTATAGGCTTCGGTATGTATGGTACCGTGCACTTGTCCGGGGTTATGTCCTACGTGTTCCATGATGTCTATTTCTCCACTGGCAGGCCAACCACCGTATTCCCAATCGGTGGGGAGCATCCAAATGGCGGGCCAGGTGCCCTTGCCTTTGGGTAGTTTGGCCCTTACTTCAATGCGTGCATAGGTCCAGTCTCCTTTTTTCCTGGAAACTATTCGGGTGGAGGTATAGGCCTTTCCTCCGAGGGAATCTTTGTGGGCTTCAATTATCAATACTCCGTTTTCTACGCGAACGTTTTTATTGTCGGCAGTATAGTACTGTGCTTCGTTGTTGCCCCAGCCACAAACATTGGGGCAGCCATCGCCCAGGTCGTAGTTCCATTTACTGCTGTCGGGTAGGCCGGTGTAATCAAACTCATCAGACCAGACCAGTTCTTTGTTGTTAAAATCGGAACAAGCAGCCAATAGACAAGTAAGGAACAGGAGTTGAATTCTCATCGAAAGTTTATGTTGGATAAAGCAAGATACCTAATAATTGTATTCTATGGCTATTGCAAGGATGTGTGCCAGCGCAGTACCTTTGTGCTTTTATTCCCCTATGTCCATTTACAAAAAGGTGCGGGCTGTGGAGCGACTTTTTAAAGAGCTTCAGCAAGCGACAGATGCCTTTCGTTCGCAATCGCAACTATCCTGCAAAAGTGGGTGTGGAAAATGCTGTTTTAAATCGGATATAGAAGCCAGCATCCTGGAGTTTCTGCCTTTTGCTTATCATATTTATAAGAGCGGTCATGCTTTTGAATGGTTAGCGAAACTTAAGGCCTCTAGCTCCAGTACATGTGAAATATTGAACCCTTTTCTTACAGGTATAGGGCAGTGTGGTAACTATCCCCACAGGGGATTGATCTGCAGACTTTTTGGTTTTAGTGCGAGACGCAATAAATATGGAAAGGCTGAACTGGTTACCTGCGACATCATTAAAAGTGAACAGGGCAATGCTTATCAGCAAACAAAGGAATTATTGTCGAGAGAGGAAATGCAGGTGCCGATGATGCATCATTATTATTCGCGCATGGCCGGTATTGATCCGGTACTTACTTCAACATTTTATCCTATTAATACGGCCATACAAAAAGCCATTGAAGAAGTGTTGCAGCATTACGCCTACAGTAGAGACAAGTGGCCTAAATCGGCCTGATCAGCACCAGTATTTTCTGGAGAATAAGTTTGGCTTTGGAAAGATCGGGCAAGGCAGGCAGGACCCGGTTGGGATCGCTGCCTAATGTTTGCAGGGAATCTGTATGGCCCATACTCAGGATGATGATCAGCGCGACCAGGATACCCAGGGCGATGAGTAAGTTTCTTCTGAAGACTGATTTATCCATGCCTGAGTGGTTTACATACACAATGCCAAACAAAAAATAACCTTAATTTCAATGAAATACGCCTTTTG
>CAZVFM010000264.1:0-3634 GCA_964626095.1 uncultured Roseivirgaceae bacterium
GATCTCGGTATTCATATGCGTAAGATAGTGCTTTTCATACAGTTATTAAAGAAGGGAATGGCAAAGGCCTCAGTTTTGCCTCATCCCCAACCCTTCTCCGAAGGAGAAGGGCGTCTGATGTTTTATTAAATTAAAGATTGAGTTAAATAAGTCCGGAGGCATGAAAGGAAGTCAAGAAATCTATACTTGAATTGCTCAAGTCTTTGTGTATGCCCACTGGGAACAGTTGCCTTACAAATTCAAATTATTGTTTAGTTTGCTGTGCTTAAACATACCAGCCCATGCATGCCGGAAGTAATTATACCTTAAAAGAATTAGTATACTGGACGCGCAGAGACATCTACTGGCTCATACTCTTTGCTTTCATTCCTACCGCTTTGTATGAGTGGCTCAACATAAAATGGCTGGGCATTCCCTGGTTGCCCGTAGCCTTGCTGGGTACAGCCGCAGCTTTTTTGGTGGCCTTTAAAAATAATGCTTCTTACGGCAGGCTCTGGGAAGCGCGCAGCATATGGGGCGCCATTGTAAACAGCAGTCGCAGCTGGGGCATCATGGCCAAAGATTTTGTTTCCGGAAATATTGCTGTTGCTGAGCGAAAAGAAATTCAACAACAATTGATTTACCGGCACATTGCCTGGCTTACTGCTTTGCGCTATCAGTTGCGCGAAGCACGTACCTGGGAGAGCAGCAACAAACCATATAACGTTGAGTACAGAAGACTTTTTAAAATTGATGAAAAAGAAAATCAATTGGTCGATGCACTGAAGCCCTATCTAAATGAAGAAGAATACAATTATGTATTAAGCAAAAGCAATAAGGCTACGCAAATCATCAGTCTGCAATCGCAGCACTTGCGCAAGTTGGCTGAGCAGGGTGTGCTTGAAAATTTTCGTTTTGTGCACATGGAAAAACAATTGGCCGATTTGTACGATCAGCAAGGCAAATGCGAGCGCATTAAAAACTTTCCGTATCCACGACAGTTTGCCACCATCAATCTGTATTTCATCAAGCTCTTCGTGGTGTTGGTGCCATTGGGCTTGCTCATGGAATTTGAAAAGCTGGGTGATGGCTTGGTGTGGTTAACTGTTCCTTTCAGTGTAATCGTGGCCTGGGTGTTTAACACGATTGAGAAAATTGGCGAGGCCACCGAAAACCCCTTTGAAGGGGGGCCCAATGATGTGCCCATTACCGCCCTGTGCCGTACCATAGAAATTGATTTGAGAGAAATGCTGGATGAAGAAAACATCCCCGCGCCTTTGCAGCCGATGAATAAGATATTGATGTAAAAAATCCTAAAAGCTGTCCTACACTTTGAATTGTAGGACAGCAAAAGAAATTCACCAGGTTATAACCTGATATTTATTTGTTTTTGTCAGGTTATAGCCTGATATTTGTGATGAACTTATCAGGCTATAGCCTTATGAAAAACAAGAGAAAGCTTCAAATTGAGCAATTAGAGAAGAAATTGGCTGCATATACCAACCTTCCGGAGCCCCCTGTTAAAGGATGGATTCGGGCGATACGCACAGCATTGAAAATGTCATTCAGGCAGTTTGGCAAGCGCCTGGGCATAAGTGCGCAAAGCGCCCAGGAAATTGAAATTCGCGAAGCCAATGGCAACATCAGTCTGAACAGTTTGAAAGAAGTTGCACGCGTGCTGGATATGAAGCTGGTGTATGGTTTTGTTCCCAGGGGAAGCTCCCTTGAAAATATCCTTGATCAACAAGCAATGGCGGTAGCCCGCAAAATTGTGATGCGCACAGACAAAAGCATGAAGTTGGAAGAGCAAGGAGTAAGTAAGGTTCGCATTGAAAAAGATGTGCGCGAATTAGCCGATGAAATAAAAAGAGAAATGCCGCGCTACTTATGGGATTAGATTTTGAATTAGTAGATGGACAAACGCCTTTGGATGAAGAGGAAAAAGAAGGCCTTCTTATTACGGGTATTAGCACCCGTGCTGAGTTAGATGAATTTGAACAGAGCAACATTGAAAATGCTATTCGCTGGACCTTAAGCAAGAAATTCAGCAAGGAAGAAATACTTACTGAGGCTTTTGTGAAGCGAGTACATAAAAAAATGTATGGTGATGTGTGGTCTTGGGCGGGCCAGTTTCGCAAACGAAATAAAAACCTGGGGAGCGACTGGCAACAGATTGCCACACAATTGCGAATGTTATTGCATGATTGTGCCTACTGGATTGAGCACTCCAGCTATTTACCGGATGAAATTGCATTGCGATTTAAACATCGCATAGTTCAAATTCATTGTTTTTCAAATGGCAACGGCAGGCATTCACGTTTGATGGCAGATATTATTATTGAAAAGATTTTTGACTTGCCTGTTTTTACCTGGGGCACACAAGCCGACTTACTAAAAGCAGGTGATGCCAGAAAAGATTACCTCTCTGCCATTAAAGCGGCAGATAATCATGACATTGTACCGCTATTGCATTTTGCCAGAAGCTGAAAAAGTTTTTTGTGTAATAGCATCCATTTTACGTGCACAGCTCAGAAGGAAAAAGCCTCCACTCAGTCGCTCGCTTTTAGCGTTGACTTATATTTCTTTTGGCCTCTGGCAAATTGATGAAAACGGCAAGGTGCATTATGAATAGTCGTCACTCGGCACAACCGAGCGACTAAAGGGAGTGGTATTTTAGATTAAACATCCATTTGTTTCAGATTAAGCCTGGGCTGCAGGCCAAGACGCTTCGTTTTTACTGCGCTCAGAATCAAAGTGGGAGGTTTATTTTATCTTTAAAGGCCCGGTGCCAACCAAAACATTAACAATTCAAATACTTCGGCAAATAGATTATGTGCAAGATAAATAATACTATTGGCTCACTTAAAACAATAAAGGAACACTTAAGTCAAAATAATATTGATGAATTTCACTCCATAAATGAACTGCTAACATTCCGGGATAAATACAATACTTCAAGGCAACAAATTATTTCTCAACACGAAACTCTAATAACAGAAGAGAAAAATAGACTGAACTCGGAAGTCCTACTGCTGCAAAACGAAATCTCAAAGGATAAATCAGAAACTCGACAGGGGTTGAATTCTGAGATTGAGCGTCTCCAACAACAATTCGATGAAATACCAGAGATAGAAAAAAGTATAATCGGAGAGTTCACATATAGTTTTAAAGGCCTTTTTTTATTAATCCATATCAAATACAAACAACTCTTTTTCAGTTTGATTGTCTACTTTTCTGTCTGGTCGAAAGTTAAAACGCTCACCAGAAAGAATAAGCGGCTGCATTATCTCAATACAAATTTTGAAGAAGAAGTTAGCAGAGCCAGCAGGCAGGCATTAGTTGAACTTGACCGAAAGAAAATAGCTATTGATGAGATGAAAAGTTTCATTTATGGAGCTATTGGGGAACAGAAAGTGGTAAAGGAGCTGGAACAATTATCTGATGAGTATATTTTAATTAATGATTTCACATTTTCTTTTACAAAACCCATTTATAGTATTCGAGATAAACAATACATAAAATCTATTCAGATTGATCATCTGTTAATTTCGCCTTGTGGAATATTTCTGATTGAAACAAAAAACTGGAGCAAAGACTCTTTAGAAAATTTGAGCCTGCGATCTCCTGTGGCTCGGATAAAGAGAACAAGCTATGC
>CAZVFM010000265.1:0-1384 GCA_964626095.1 uncultured Roseivirgaceae bacterium
CCTTCGAGCATGTGAGAAAGTCGACAATGGATATCATTCGCGTATATGCCATGTATAAGCCTTTGCGGGTTTTTATGTGGTTGGGAATGTTTTTTATGCTGATGGGTATAGTGCCGATATTCCGGTTTATATGGGACTATCTATATGACGATGGCTCGGGGAAGATACAGTCGTTAATTATCGGATCAATGTGTGTGGTGATCGCTGTGGTAATGTTTGCTCTAGGGATTATCGGTGACCTGCTGGCTAAGAATAGGATGTTGATTGAGAGGATATTGAAGAAGAATAAGGAAAGTAATTTAGAAGGGTGAATTGGAAGCTAGGCTACTCTATTATAAAATATTTTTACCTCTTAGCCATTTTAGGATTGATCATTTATCAGAGGGAGACCATCTTAGATTCTCTACCTGAGAGATTTGATTTATTTTTCATACTAGCCTTGTTGTGTAAGTGTTTCGTTATGCTTGTCAGCAGTTATTCCTGGTTTGTCTTATTACGAGAGAATGAAATAAAAACGGATTTTAATCGGGTGTTTTATGCGAATGGCGCTGCTATTTTATCAAAATATATCCCAGGATCTATTTGGAATCACTTGACTAGAACGGCTATTGTGGCCAAACAAATTCAGAGCACGAGTGCAGCGTTTAAGATGATTGGACTTACGTCGATGATGAATCATCTTGCTGGTTTGACCATGGCTGGGGTGATCGCCATACCGGCCGTTATGCTGTGGTGGAATAGTGGAGCTATTGTTAAGATACTGGCAGGAGCTAGTTTGGTTGTAATTATTGGTGTGATGCTAATAAAGAAATGGGTTTTATTGCCGACCCAAGATATCATCTTAAAGCAATTAAATATTTTGCTCAAATCTAGCCCGATCTATATGGTATTATGGATCTTTAACATTGTTTGTTTTTTATTGGCCGTCGCGGCTGTGGATAGTGACAAGCTTGATGTGTTTCACATCTCATGGATTAGTATTTATCCGGCTAGTCTAGTGTTAGGTGCAATAGCTGTATTTTCGCCTAGTGGGCTGGGTGTTCGAGAGTTATCTATGTATCATATCATGCTTTACAACAGTTTTGACAGTGAATCGGCATTGGCAGTACCCATTTATCTTCGGGTCGTAAATACGCTAGCGGAGGTGCTTTTTTTTGGAGTGGCAATACTAATGAACCTCTATCTTGATAAACAGAGATCATGAGGATATTGATTGATGTTAGTCATCCGGCTCATGTACATATCATTAAGAATGTGTACTTCCAGCTTATTGAATGTGGCAATAAGGTCATTGTTGTTGCGAGTAGAAAACAGTACGTATATGAATTGCTTGAAGAACTTTGTATCCCTCATATAAAACTTGGAGCATATGGCGCAAGTAGAT
>CAZVFM010000265.1:1394-3629 GCA_964626095.1 uncultured Roseivirgaceae bacterium
ACTGATGTATTTTTATTTATGTACGCTGTTTATCTGCTTAAGATTTAGGCCTCATCGGATATTGGGAATAGTGAGCTTTAGGGGCGCTTTCATAGGATGGTTATTGCGGATCCCAAATTTCATATTCACCGATACTGAACATGCGCGTGAACAAATAGCATTAATAAAGCCCTTTGCCCATCAGATATGGACTCCGATTAATTTTCCCTATACCATTAATGGCCGCCATCACAAGCACAATAGTTATCATGAACTTGCTTATTTATCAAAGAGGTATTTTACTCCGGATCCCGAAGTAATCATTAGAAACGGCTTAAGTATAACACGTCCCATAGTGGTCGTTCGATTTGTTGCATGGAATGCGACACATGATAAGGGTGCTTGTGGCTTTACATTAGAGAAAAAGATATCTCTAATTGCTGAATTTAGTAAACTAGCCCAAGTTGTTATCGTATCAGAAAAGGCGCTATCGCCCGATCTCGAGAAATTCAACTATAAAGGTGGCCCATCGGATATTCATCATATTATGGCATTTAGTAAATTAGTATTTGGTGAGAGTGCCACTATGGCGTCAGAAGCTGCGGTACTAGGCATCCCATCAGTTTTTATAGACGATTACGGTCGTTGTTACACAGATGAGCAACAGGAGAAGTATGGTATCGTTTGGACGTTCAAAACAGATAGTTTAGGCCAGTCCATGGCGATCGAAAAAGGCAGAGAATTGTTAATAGGCAATTATGACTTTTGCGCAGTAAGAGATAGGATTGATTTGGAGAAGGAAGATTTGAATACGATATTTATTAAACTATTAAACGCATATGAGTAAGGGGTTAATGTCTAATTATCTCAGAAGGAAGAGATTTGAAGTTATAGAACCACACATTAATGGTCAGGTATTAGATGTAGGATGTGGCAATGCAGACACTATTGGTGAAGTAATCAACTTAAGTACCGATTATGTCGGAATTGAGAGGTCTACTGAGATAGTTGTTCAATTAAAAAAGGCTTTCCCAAAAGCTACTTTTTATAATTTTAATTTAGACGAGGATGAACTAAATATTAAAGAGGCACCATTTGATACGATTATTTTATTGGCCGTTATAGAGCATCTTTTTAATCAGAAATGGGTGATGCACCAATTAATCAAGAATCTTGCGCCAAATGGGAGAATAATTTTTACCACTCCAACTCCATGGGGTAATGATATAGTGCATAAAATAGGGGCGAGATTTGGTCTATTTGCTAAATCAGCTGTAGATGACCACATAGTAATCTATAATAAACATAGATTTCAACTTTTAGCCCAGGAAATGGGTATGCAAGTCGTGAGTCATTCATATTTTCAGATATTTTGTAATCAAGTCGTAATTTTGAAGAGATGGGATTAATTCATTGGATGACTAATAGTCAGGTATATAAAAAATTTAGGGATTCTATACCT
This sequence comes from uncultured Roseivirgaceae bacterium, assembly GCA_964626095.1. GTDB lineage: Bacteria > Bacteroidota > Bacteroidia > Cytophagales > Cyclobacteriaceae > DAOLDI01. The sequence goes on from CAZVFM010000265.1 coordinate 2,836, forward strand.
GATCCTATTATTGATAAGGATGTTGAATTTCAGGAACTATTTAAAGAGGTGAGGCCGTATACATTGGGCTCAAAGTATAAGTTGTTTGCGTTGTATCAGAGTATAAGTTATGTCTTAAATAACGAAATATCCGGTGATTTTGTAGAATGTGGTGTATGGAGAGGTGGATGCCCAATGTTGATGGGATTAATGTGTCAGAAGTATAATGTGTCAAGGAAAGTGTGGTTATTTGATACATTCGCGGGAATGCCAAGACCTGATGAAAAGGATTATATGATTACCTCGGTGAGTCAAAGTGCTCAATCAATTTGGAATAAACAAAGTATCAATTCTAACTCTTCTAAATGGTGTTTAGCACCAGAAGAGGAAGTTAGAGATAATTTGCTTAAAGTTGGTTTAGATATTAGTCAGTTTATATTTGTGAAAGGCTTGGTTGAGAATACTATACCTTGTGAAGGATTGAATGAGATATCTGTGTTAAGGCTAGACACAGATTGGTATTCATCAACAAAACATGAATTATTACACTTGTTTCCGATTGTGGTTAATGGTGGAATCGTAATTATTGATGATTATGGTTCTTGGGCAGGTTCAAAGAAGGCAGTTGATGAATTTATGACGGCTGAACCAGGAATTTTGTTGAATCGGATTGATAGATCAGGATATATCATAAAAAAATAGGGTTCATAACAAATATGAACCCTATTTTACAAATTTTACTCGAATATAACTCTTACGATTTAATCATCTTTTTGCTTGAAATGATTTTGCCATCTACTTCTAAATTATAAATA
>CAZVFM010000266.1:0-3584 GCA_964626095.1 uncultured Roseivirgaceae bacterium
GAGGCAAGCGCGCACTTTCGGCACTGAATCCGTTTGGGAAGTAGAAGAAAGTGTTAAGGTGTTTAAGTGTTGAGGTGTTGATGTATTAAACTGATTACAAGACACGTAACCATCATCCAGAATCCAGAATCCAGTACCCAGCGCCCAGTACCCAATACCTAATACCTCTTCTGAAAATACTCAAACAAACTCACATTCATCATCAATAAAAGCATACCGTAAAAAGTATCTTCAAAAGGAACAGTGAACATGCGGATACTCAGATTCTCTGCATCATTGTACCATACTACTTGTTCTTCGATAAAAGACCCGGTCAGAATGCCGTTAACGATAAAGAAGGGGATGAGTATGAACAAAAAGGCAAAATAAAATCTACCCAGAAAATCGGGTTTCCACCAAAAAACAAGTAAGCAGATAAAAATTGCAGTTGAGATAAAAGTTACTGAAGTATACCATTTATCCATGTTGAGTATGCCGAGTGTGAGCAGAAAGAATATGAGGGCGTAAGAAATATATTTTTGATAGGGACCCAGTACATCTTTTTTGCTGTAGTACTTCACTGCTTCGTAAGTAAATACACAGGCATATGGTATGCAGATAAAAAACAACCATTCTTCAATGGGAAGATTAATCAGGTAAATGCCGCTGAGGTATTTTGGATTGAATCCCCAAACACCCATATCAGTAAAGTATACATCCCAAATAATAAAGATGGCTGCCGGAATTGCGATAGCAGGAAATAAATATTTCCATTTTTTTGAAAAATTTGCTTTAGGATGAAAACTAAAAGCAAAGGGAAGTATTATAGAAAAGAAGTTTATATACAAATAGAGGTACTTTGTTTCAAGCATATAATCAGGAGTTTGTAACGAGTTAACTCATTAAATTGTAGATTGAAGTAAGTAAGCCACATGATATATTTTATAATTGACAGTTGACAAAAATCAATTGACAATATATCTTTGTCAACTGGTAATTGTCAATTGTTAATTTTTACACGCGGTTTATAAGTTTAATGATACTAAATTATATGAGTAATTTGACACTTAAAGACTACTGCGTTTCTTGTCTGCTGGTTTTCATTTTAAATTTCTTTGGTTCGTATTTTTTGGGTGCATACAAAAAACCAAATGCTTCGCAATCTTCTTTGCTGTGTTTGCTGTGGTGTATATAATGTGCATGAATCATGCGTTGGAGGTACTTACTTTTTTTAGACGGTCTCCATTTGATGCGCTGATGCACAATAATATCATGAAAGATCAGATAAAAGGCACCGTAACAAAATATACCTATACCAACTGCGGTTATATAAGGCCATCCATTCAATGTTCCTAAGAGAATGGTAAGTATGGATGGTAAGCTAAATACAATTGCGAAGAGATCATTTTTCTCTAATGCGTGGTCGTGTACACTGTGATGTGATTTATGCCAGGTCCATAAAAAACCATGCATAATATATTTATGCGTAAACCAGGCTACAAATTCCATGAAGAGAAATGAGCCAATGGCAATCAAAGAACAAACGAGAATCAATATCCAATCCATAAAAAAAATTATACTAACTCAACTTCCACATTTTTTTCCTGCTGTACTTTCGCGAATCTTTTTTCAAGCACCTGATAACGGTGAGCAAAGATAGCATGTACCTGTTTGCCCACAAAAAGCCAGTTGGCCAATCTGCCAAGTAAACCGAAAGGTATGGCATAATTCACCTCATCGCGCATTTCAACACCACCTTCTACTGCTTTAAAATGGTGCTGGTGATGCCAAAGTGCATAAGGACCAAATCTTTGCTCATCAACAAAAAAATTGGATTCATCTACATGGGTAATTTCGGTTACCCAATGAACACTGATAAAGGGCAATACATTCACCTTGTATCGGATGAGTTGTCCCTGATACATTTTTTCCCCTTCGGGACCTTTAGAAATATGTAAAATCTTAAAGCCCATATGTTCTGGCGTTATTTTAGCCAGGTTCGCAGGACTTGAAAAGAATTTCCATGCCTCTTCCAGACTCATGGGTAAAAACTGCTTGGTTTGCAGGGTGTAAATTTTCATAGATAAAATTATTTACTTCTTTAACATACCCTGCTTCACAATGTTTCTGATCATTCTTGGAAAAATCAACCCATGAAAAGGGAGTACTGAATACCAATAAATTCTTCCCCACAAGCCAAGCGGCCGAAATATGGCAGTCTGTATCAAGGTGTTATCCTGGATTTTAAATTCGAGCCAGGCCTCTCCCGGCAGTTTCATTTCGGCATAGAGCAGAAGCCTGCCGTTTTTCTTATCGGCCAGGAGTACGCGCCAGAAGTCAAGCGCATCGCCAGCTTTTAAATCGGTAGCGTTTCTGCGTCCTCGTCTTAATCCAACACCGCCAAAGAGCTTGTCGATGAAACCGCGTATCCCCCACATCCAGTTGCCATAATACCAGCCCCGGTCGCCACCAATGCTCCAGATGTTGTCAATAACTTCTTCTTTGGGGCGGGTAAAGGTGATGGTTTGTTGATCGCTGAGGCATCCATATGTTGGTACTTCTATATAATTCAAAAAATTCTGGTCAAGGGCATTGGTAGGTACTGCATCTTTCCAGCTGGAGATAACTATGCGTTGCTGTATGCGCTCGAGCGTTAGGCGTAAAGTTTCTTCGTAGTTAAGTAATTTTACAGGAACAATTTTCTTAATCCTGTTATCTGCGCAAATCACTTCATTCTTCAGACTACTCACAAGGCTTTTCGCGAGGGTGAATGAGGTGGAGGTTACGAAGTACAGCCAATGTGATGAAAGTTTGGGTGTAAGTACCGGCACCGGAATAATCCAGCGCTTTAATCCGCGAACACGCGCATAGCCCATCAGCATTTCTTTATAGGTGAGTATATCAGGACCACCAATATCAAAGGATTGATTATAGGTTTCTTCTTTCAACATCACACCAATAAGGTATTCAACCACATTGCGTATGCCGATGGGCTGGCAGCGGCTCTTCAGCCATTTGGGTGCAATCATCACGGGAAGTTTCTCCACCAGGTCGCGGATGATTTCAAACGATGCACTGCCGGAGCCAATAATTATGGCTGCGCGCAAGACCGTTAAGCTGGCCGTGGATTGTTCGAGAATATCTTCTACATTTTTTCTTGAGCTTAAATGCTTCGAGAGTGAAGGATCATTAACTATTCCACTTAAGTAGATGATTTGTTTTGCCTTAGTCTGATTGATGTAGCCCAGGAATGATTCAGCTGATTTTTGTTCGAGCGCCAGGAAATCTTCTGATGTGCTCATGGAGTGCACCAGGTAGTAGGCGAGGTCAATTTCTTTTGGCAGATTGTTTAATGTTTCCGGTTTGTTCAGGTCGGCTTCCACTACCGACAGATTTTTCTGGTGCTCTTCGGAAAAGTCTTCAAAGTCGAACCTGCGTTTGTCACGTACCAGGCAGATCACCTGATGACCCTGTTCCAAAAGAACCGGTAATAATCGTCTGCCAATGTAGCCGGTGGACCCGGTCAGTAAAATGGTTAGTTCCATGTTTATCTTTCTCAAAGTTATGCATCCAGTGATTTTAAAAACGTATCGGCTACCGTAAAT
>CAZVFM010000267.1:0-3578 GCA_964626095.1 uncultured Roseivirgaceae bacterium
TGCCCTCGGTATCTCGGGTATAGTCCATAAAAATTGTTTTCGGTAATCCTAAACCGGCACGAGAAAGTATCTGCAAACTTCTGAATTTATCTCGCGAGCGTATCAATGCTTGCGATTCAATTGCTGTAAATACTTTCATCATTTCAAATTGTCGCACTACAGCAGCACCGTAAAAAGTGACCGATGCACCAATACGCGGAATGATAGCGTCAAAATAATCAAGCCTTCGGCCATGGTACCAAATGATCGGGTTTTTCTTTTCAAGGACCAGAATACATTTCATGTGGTCAATAATTTCAACTTTATGGCCACGCTTTTCACCGGCTTCCTTCAACCTTCGTGTTGAATAAAGTCTGGGATTTCTGGAAAGTACCGCAATGTTCATTTCATTTTGATTTTGTGTTTATAAGATAGGTTTTTTTTAGCTACGTCAATAATAAATCGTTTCCTTATCGCCCTTCTGCCAAGTAATATCGGAAAGCGCATATTTCCTCTCGGATTTAAAGAAAACTCAGTAAAATATTTTTTGCCGTAAATAATAACTGAAGTGCTTATGATGTATCTCTCCTCAGCTATACCTGATGAATTTTTTATTACACGCTTAGTAAATTTATCAAAAAAGAATGCGCGTTTTTCAAAATGGTGATTGTGGTCTTCTAAAGATATTTCAACCTGGATACCCCCCTCTTGTTCCTCTGTTGAAATGCAATGGATACAACTGGTATATGCACCGGTATCTACTTTTACCGGAACATTTTCTATTCCAAGGTCAGGTAAGTCCAGTAAATCAGATCTTCCTAAAGTTTGCAGGTTTTCCAAGCCAATCAGGATGTTTCAAAAGACTAAATGTATCTAAAAGTAAGGGCAACATACAACTATGTATGCTAAAAGATTACAAATTAAAAAGCCCCGCAACAGATTGATTGCAGGGCCCCAAAATATCCTAAGAAATATTAATTAATTTTCACTGCTGCTTTGGTATTTTCCCACATAACAAAGATTCCATCGTTATCAACACCAATTCTAAGTGATTCTACAAACTCACTGGTTGCTTTAGGCTTTGCTGTAACTCTTAATACATCATTCTCTTCTTTATATGAATAAGCACCCATCTGCCCTGTGGCTTTTTGAAAAATAAATGTCCATTCTTTTTCACCAGGTATGGTAAAAAATTCATACTTGCCTGCAGCCAGGTCTTTACCACCTACTTTTATTGCCTCAGTAAACTCAATTGTAGTGGCATTGTTGGCACCTGTACGCCAAACCTCTCCGTATGGAACCAGTTCTCCCATTACCTTACGGCCATCGGCTGCCGGTGAATGATAATTTATTTCTATCATACCCATACCAAACATCACTTCTGATTTTTCAGGAGGACTTACACGTTTTTTTTGTTCTTGTGCAAAAGACGCTGTTATCGCAAACATTGCCAGCAGGCACAATCCCAAGGATAATACATTTGAATTCTTCATAGTTTTCTTATTTTATTTATGCCGAAAGTAACGATTTTAATTTGCTTAAGTTATGTCATTTACACGACAGGCATGAAAATGGTGCGGAAATTTCTTAGCACAGACTGCGGATTAAAGCATTAACCATGCAAAACATAGCTTAAGATACAAAAATTAAGAAAGGCCAATTCTTTGCTGAAAGTTTTCTAAATAAAAATTAAAGAAAAATTGCTGTTGTATAAACCTCAGGACTGATCTCCAAGCAAAAGCTTCAAGGCATCTTCTGTCTTACCTTCCGCCAACAGATTATGAGCCCTTTGATGAATGGCCTGTTTTCTACTTATTGAATCATCAGATGCAAACATGCTGGCTATTTCAGGTTTACTCTTGAATATTTCAATTGCATCAGCATCCGGAAGTTTTTCAACGCCTGCCAATAACCCAAGGTCATTACCCGTTAAAATTTTGCTATTGCGAATTGCATCAGGTAATTGGTCAACACCAATTCCTAACTTTGTATCGGGCTTAGGTACTTTAAACAAAGCATCTCCGCTAGCACGGCAATACCAATCGCCACCCATACGAGCAACAGCATCCAATTTTTTAGGATCAATCTTGCCATCATCGTCTAAAATTTCTTCTCTGAAGTGCGCGAGCAGCACTTCACAAACAATCAAATTACCTGCAGCTCCTTTATCACCCAATGAAATCACCTGGTTTACCTTACATTCAAAAATAGCGGGCGACTCCGCCACACCTGGTGGCTTTACTAATTTTGACGGCAGTTGAGTGAAGCCCGACTTTACAAATTCATTAACTCCTTTAGGATAATCTGCACTGGCCAACGACATCTGTTGCACCATATTATAACTCACAATGCTGATGGTTGCTTCAGGAACTTCTAACACATTTTCATAACTATGCTTGGTTGTATTGTCGCGACCTCTTCTTGCAGGTGAAAAAACAAGTACGGGCGGATTGGCACTAAAGCAATTAAAAAAACTAAAAGGACTCAAATTGATATTTCCTTCTTTATCGATGGTACTTGCAAATGCAATGGGCCTGGGTGCAACGGCTCCAAGCAACAGACCATGCATGCGGGCTACCGTTGTTTCTTTTGGATCTACACTTATCATTTTGGTACTTCGCTTTTCTTGGTAATAGATTTATACACCGCCTCAGCCATAAGTTTTGCCCCTTCAGCATTAGGGTGCACCCCATCGGGTAATTTATCAGATTGTTTATTGAACACTCCAAAGAAGTGAATCAATTCTGCCTTTTCTTTTGATGCTACTTCTCGTACCAGAGGAGAGACTTCTTTTTCTACAACCTTCGGAGAAATACCAAAGGCTTCTTTAAAAACAGGTAAGGGCTGTCCAACAAAAATTTTAATACCTGGAGAAGCTTTTTTGAACACACGTATCATTTCCCGATAATCAGATTCAAATTCTTTTTCGTATTTCCAATTTTGAGGTTTAGCATCGTTGGCACCAAACAAAATTACCAATACATCGGGCTTCCATTCCAAAGCCTGTTGATATTTAGATTCGTTCCAATAGGGATAATCGCCTTTCTTCAGTACAGTGCGACCACCAACTCCAAAATTTCTTACAACAAACTTATCTCCCAGCAGTTTGGCTAACTGTGCAGGATAGGTTTGTTCGTTATGAAGCCCTGCACCTTCGGTAATGCTGTTCCCTACACACGCAACCTTTATAGGCATTTGTGCTTTAACACCAAGTGATATCAAACTCACTAATAAAAAAATCAGTAAATGTATTTTCATGTTGCTGGTAAAATTGTTCCTCTGCATTCTCCAAATCCAATGATTATATTATCCTTTTCTGCGCGCCCTCTTAAAATGATGGTGTCATGGTCTTCCAGGAATTTTCTTTCTTCTCCATTACTTAACTGTAAAGGTTTTTGTCCGTTCCAACTCAATTCAAGCATGGAGCCATACGATCCGGGCGATGGCCCACTAATGGTTCCAGACGCATACATATCTCCAATTTGCACATTACAGCCATTTACAGTATGGTGCGCCAATTGTTGTGCCATATTCCAATACATGTACTTAAAATTCGACCTGCTGATGATATTTTCTTCCCCTTTATTTGCCTGAAGCGC
>CAZVFM010000268.1:0-3567 GCA_964626095.1 uncultured Roseivirgaceae bacterium
GGCAAGGTGCCAAGCCCAATGTATTGTTTAGGATATTCTTCAACTAATTGTGCAATGTGGTCGTTCAAAAATTCGGCAACGGCCAAGCCATCATTTGGTTTGGCCCAATAAGAAAACATAACAGGTATAGTACAGATTACCTGCACTTGAGTATTAAACTTTAGATATTCTTCTATACGTAAATCGGGATTCCAGCAGTTTTCTTTGATTTCTCTAAAGAACTGGTTGCCGCGCATCATATTGGCATAGCCTTTTTTAAGATGCTGTAAATAGATGAAATCGCCATATCCGAATTTTTCTGACCATTTAGGCAGCTTCTTCGGCAGTATATGGGTATGCATATCTATTTTCAGCATGGCTTGCATCACGATTAAAATGCAAAATATTGAATTTTATTGGTATTGGCTTTGGAAAACCCAGTGTACTATGTTTTGTTGAATTTTTTAATTGCGTCTGTAAAGTCAATTAGCCATTACTTTCAATAATTATTATTTGTAGCGGTAATGCCCAATAATTTTATATTCAAAAAGGCAATCCGCCAGTACTTGTCCTCCACCTATATTATGCACAATAAGGTAGCGCTGTTGGTCTGAAGATTTTTTATCTACAACCAAACCTATATGCGTAATGGCACCACCCAGGTTCCAGCAAACAATATCACCCGGTAAATAATCTTCAGCTTTTGTGCTTATTGGTTTTACTTCTCCGTATCGAGCGAAGAAAGTCATAAGATTTGGTACCCTGCGGTGATCAATGTTTTTATCAGGTTTAGAAAGCCCCCAGATTTTTGGGTATTGATCAAAATTTAATTTCATGTCTTCGTGGACTGCTTTTTGCAAATCAATACCCAATGCACGATAAGCCCTGATGATAACATCCGTACATACTCCCCTATCAGCAGGTACATCTCCGTTGGGATATGGTATGCTGAAGTAGGAGGGATCATAACTTACTTTTTGATGAGTTAGTTGAACTGCAGCATTAGAAAGACTATCGTAAAAATTGATTTGCGCAACCGCGGAATGCAGTTGAAAGACAATGATGAGAAACAATGAAGCAATTCTAGCCATGAAGGAGTAATTACAAAATCCGTACCTAATTCATCTTATGATAGGGAATTTGTGATTTCACTTCGGGTAATTGGATAATTTTATACAATCTTCTATGCGATGGCCACCCGAGAATATTGCATATTTTTCCAATGCGATAATCTTTTATTCATTAATGCAAACCAAAGGGGAGGTAGCAAAGCAATCAGAATCATAGTAGAATAACCAAATGGTAATTGCGGGCTTTCCTCGTAATGTTTTAAAATCTGGTAACGCTTGTGCGCATAGGCATGATGATCGGAATGGCGTTGTAATTGAAATAAAAAGAAATTGCTGATCATGTGGCTGGCATTCCAGGAGTGTAACGGATTTACACGCTCGTATCTGCCGGGTGCAATTTCTCTTCTTTCAATACCATAATGCTCAATATAATTTACGAGCTCAAGCAATGTAAAGGCTATTACGCTCTGGGCAAAAAAGAATGGAATGATTTGCCAGACAAAGTAGCCATGTAATATTGAACTTAAAAATGTAAGCACTGCACAAAGCAAAAGAGGAAACACAATAAACCAGATCATACTATTGTGCACACTTAGAATTGATCTGCCTTTTCTTTTCAAACTTTCAATTTCAATTTTCCAAGCATGTAAGTAGCCATGAAAAACAGATCGGAACCAAAAGACGTAAAAATTTTCATCCTTTCTTGAGGTTGCCGGATCTTCAGGTGTGGCAACTGTAACATGATGACCGCGGTTGTGTTCGATGTAGAAGTGCATGTAACAAACAGTCATTAGTAGGACTTTACTCAAGAATCTTTCCCAAGCCGATTTCTTATGCCCTAGTTCATGCGCTACGGTTATACCAATACCACCGGTTATTACTCCAAAACTCAAAGTAAAACCAATCCATTCAAAAGTGCTTTGCAATTTTCCTGTTCCAATTATGTAAGCCGACCACAAAATCAATCCAACCTGAACAAATGCCCAGGTATATGTAACGAAGCGGTAATAAAATTCTTCAGCAACTTGATTTTCTTTTTCGTTAACTACATTGCTGTCATCAATGCCAATAAGATAATCAAGTACAGGTAAGATGATAAAAGCAAAAATAACGGTGCCGTATAGATGCCATCCACCCAGGTTAAATCGAATAACTAAAATAAGGGGAAGTATAAGTGGAATAAGGTAGCCGAGTTTCTTTAGTTGATGCATAAAGTAAAAATACTAAATACTTTAATTAGTGCACAACTAAAATCAAACACAATTACTTACTTTCAACCAATGGGCAATGGGGCACACTGTCTTTATAAGTAATTTCTTTTATGAGATGGTTGTATTTATCAATGAAATGGTTGAAATCTTTGGCTACACTGTTGTAGCGCTCTCTTGCCTGTATTGCTTTGGCCTCCGAATTATAAATGGCTTTAAACAACTTTTCTAGCTTTTCACTTTCTTTTATTTCTGATGCGGTAGTTAACAACTCATTTTGCAGACTATCAAAAGTGTTATCATAAGCAGTTAACCAATTTTCTTTGTAGAGTTTTTGAGCGCTAATACCATCTTCTTTTAACTCAATTATTCTCTCTTTCAGATTAGTAAGTTTTAGACTATCATGGTAACCATATTGCTCTAATTTTTCGGTGAGTTTCAGCAAAGCAATCTTGCGGTTGTTGTATTCGCTGCTCATTCGGTTAACGTAAAATACAATGGTGTCTTGAATAGAAATATAACTTGCTCTTAGAGAATCGGTCTTCGTAAAAATACTATGACTACGGTAATTTTTGCTCTTGGGGTTATCGCATGAAGAGAGTAGGGCAACGAATAAGGCCAAGCCTAACAATGAGTCTATTTTTTTACGGTTTTTCATTTTTATCTACTGTATCGGAACAAACGATTCATCAATAAAAAGGTTTTATACGGGTTTAAACTGTTCAAATGCGTCTCTACAATCATTACAGTAATGTATTGACCTGCAAAGTGTGGGTCCAAAGGGATTTTTAAGCACTGTATTTGTGCCCTCACAACGGGGACAGGCGACATGCTCAAGAAAATCTATGTCGTTTATTAAGGCATTGTGTTGAGGAGGCGCCAGGCCGAATGATTTCAATGCTTTTTTTCCCTTTTCGGAAATATTATCTGAACTCCATGATTTTTTGAAATTGACATCTACCTCTATATCAGTAATCCCATATTTTTTTAAAACGTCAATAACATCCTGTCTCATTACCTCCATTGCTGGACAACCCACAAACGTTGGGGTCATTTCTACTTTCACTCTTTTTCCGTCAGTTTCTACTGAGGTAATTACCCCCAAGTCTACCAGTGAAAGCACGGGTATTTCGGGATCTTTTACTTCTTCCAACCAAGCTAATATTTGATCTTTATCAGTCATTCAAACTAAGAACAAGAAATAAGTGCAATTGGTTTTTACCATTCAGCACCCGGATCTGAGCGGAACACTTCAGCCATTTCATCCAGCAAAGGTTGAAGGTATTCACTGTGCTCACCAGTGCGTCCGC
>CAZVFM010000269.1:0-3559 GCA_964626095.1 uncultured Roseivirgaceae bacterium
ATGGCCATTTCGGCATACCAACCGGAGTCGGTCAGGTGTGTGCGCACCCGCCAGAGTCCATCCCACTCCCGATTAAAATTTGTTCCATCAAGTGCAAGCAGCTCACGTTGCGCTCCGTAGGGATTGCATTGAAACACCATGGCATTGCGTTTATCGCGAAAACCATCAATGGCAATACCAAATAAATCATTGTTGTCGAAATCAAAATCGCGTTGCATGTTTTGCACACGAATATCTTTCTTTCCATTGTCGGTAGCATTGAATGCCGATACATACAGATATTTATCGTCAAACAGCACGCGCACTTCTGTACGTTGTGTCGGGCTTGAACCTTGTACGGGTTCGTACTGAATAAATGTGCTGTAAACTTTGGTCTGTTTCCAATCTGCTTCATCCGGTAAACCATCGATGGAAATTCCTGCTACCGTGCGATGAGCCAGAATTTCTTCCGGAACCTTCGGGGGGTCAAAGGTTTCCTGAGCAAAAACAAAAGCGGGAATTATAGTGAAAACTAGTACATACTTCACAATCCAGCCATTAAGTAACCAGTACTTTTTCTGTAACATAGTTTCTGTACACCATAAAGCTTATCGCAAAACCTGCGAAGCCGTAAAGCAACATTACCAGTATATCGGCTGTGTACTGCTTTTCTATTTTCTCTGCATTAAAATTGAACTGTGGCAATTCAGCCATCATCTCCTTTTCCATCAGTTCATTTCTAAACATACGCGGTAAAAAGAAATTCCTCCACGTATTGGCAAAATCTACTACTTGCTTACGATAGTCGTTGTAGTGCCGTGATGACGTGCCTGCTGTTTCATTGAAAACGTTTTGCAACAATATGGCCGGTGATAAAACCCTAAGCCTGTCAACGGTTTGCTGTTGTGCCTGAAGTTTGCTCTCGTATTCGGTTAAAATAGGGCTCACCGCTTTACGGATTTCATCCTGCGAAGCAAAGTATTGCAGCCAGAAAGGATACAATTCCTGAGCAGTTGTATCCGTGCGGGCCAGTTCAGGATGGTCGCGGTAATAGCTTTCTAAAATCTGATCTGCTTTCTTCTGTGCTTCTGCTTCCGAAAAGCGCAGCTCGGTAATCATGCCTACGCGGGAAGGAATAGGATATAAGTTATTGGCCAACTGACCAATCATAGCAGGAATAAGTAAAACAATAAGCACCCAACATGAAACCAACACTACGGCATTGCTTCCGGATGAGCGACCACGCAGGTTAACCAGGAAAGACAAACCAAACCAAAACAATACGTAAGCAAAAAGAGTAGCAAGGATTTTAGAAATATTGGTCAGTTGATCCGTTACAGGGATACCTGTAGCCATTAGCGCTACTAAAAATGACAGCGTCAATATGATGACCAACACAAAAAATCGAAGCTGTAGTTTATTGAGTAACCACGTAGTAAGTTGTATGGGTTGTGCCAATGTTAAACGCAATGCCCCGGATTCCTTTTCCGAACTCAACACATTGTAACTAAATGCCAGCACCAGTAAGGGCAGTATATAAATACATACGAAGGCCAAATCAAAGTTGCCAAACAGCAATTGTACCGGGTTTGATAGTTCTGAAAAACCCAGTGTAAGTGCTTCGCCATACAAACGGGGCTTTACCACATGGGTAAACAAATCGCTTTGTCCGGTCGAGATCAATGCCAAAGGCTGTGGTTCAAAGGCTGCAACCCGTGCAGCCCGCTGACCGATAACATTTAATCGTTGTGGATTTTGCCATACCGGTAAATCTGGTTTTAAACCTTGCGCAACAGAATCAATCAGGGCTGTATACATGGCATCGTTGGTCTCCATTTCTTCAATGGCTTTAGCAATGGGTTGCTTGCGCTCTGCAACTTTCTCCTTACCGTTGTACGCTGCGTACAAGCAAACGATGAGCAGCAGTAAAGAAAGCATCAGCACCCAGCGGTCGCGTACAAGACCTAGCCATTCATATTTGTATTGTAGTCGGTTTGCCATACGTTTTAATTTAAACAGCTCTCAATTTATTACATCGAAAAATCAACATGGCTCCGCTGAGCACAAACCATAGCAACAGCACGAGGAAGTTCCCCGTGTTCGATGAGACTATCGATGCGTAACTGGGCGGCTGATAGTCAAAAGGTTCTACTTGAACCCAGAGTTCAGGATTAGATTTATACGACCAATCACCGTACTTAGAGTTATTGGCAAAATCCATGTTCAAATCATTCATCATGGCCAGTCGGTACTTTTCGGCTTCATCGCTGAAATGCCAGTGACTGTGGTAATCGGTACGGCAAAGCGCCATCGATAAAAAACGGGCAGGCAGAAAGGGGCTTAACGCAGCCGCATTACGATACAAGCTGCTTTGGTCTTCATAAATTTCTTTCAGGTGTTCGTAATGCTTATAAAAAATATCCGCCTCATGTTCTTCACCTTTTTGCATCAGATAGCCGTCAAAATTAAAAGGTAATTTGTGTATACTGTCTACACCGTGCTCAGCAAGTACTTCCTCTTCCAACTTCTTTGCAGCATCGTTCCAGGGATCGTGCCCATCCAGGCCTTTCTTCCTATCTTCATTAACGGCCTCCAAAAATTCCTGCTGTGTCGGGTAGGGATACAAGGTATCGGCAAGATTGGTTGTGAGCTTGGGCATGCCCAGACAAGCCACAATCCAAATTGCTAATAAAATCACAAATGCAATGTTTGATTTCTTTGCCCATGCCGATACTACAAGCACCAGGTTGGAGAACACTGCATAATAAAGCAGGTACACAAAAAATAAAATCAGCAATGCCGAAAAACTGAACTCACCAAAATCGGATAAGTTAGCCAGCAGTAAAGCAGCCAACAGAAAAACAAGCGTTACCAGCGCAAGCACTGGAATAAAAATGCCCAACCACTTTCCAGCAGCAAGTTTTACAGGCGATACCCCCACGCTCTGCAATAAGCGAAGCGTGCCACTTTCTTTCTCGCGTGTTATGGCATTGAATCCTACGAGTATGATGAGTAAAGGAATCAGAAAAAGTAAAATGAAATCGGGTGTCAAATCACCGAACCTTGAAAGTGCGGTCTGGTCTTGTGCGGCCATGAACTGCGCTTCGTTACGCGCGTGTGCTTCCATAAAAATACTTACCCCTGTATATTTATCTACCCCCTGATCAATTAAGGACATCGGGTATTTCGGCTTAAACGCATGTGTTCCATAGTGTGCTGCCGAGTGGGGGTTCTTGGCATCCTGATTCACCCAGTTCAGTCTTTCTTTTTCAGCAGCTTCAGCATGTTGTGTATTTACATACTCGTAGTAGCGCTTACCCGAGAACACCGCCACCAACAATAAGACCAGGCACAATGCCGACAATAATTTAAAGCGTCCATCACGAAACACTTCTTTGATTTCCTTTGAAGCGATTTTCAGTAGCATAATTTGATTAGTTCATGTGTTGTAAATACAGTTTCTCCAAATCAGTGTGATTGATTTGTTCGGTCGTTAAAGTTTCCACCAGCTTACCTTCTTTCATGATACCGATGTGTGTACCGGTTTCTTTCGCACGAAACAAATCGTGCGTGGCCATTA
>CAZVFM010000270.1:0-3549 GCA_964626095.1 uncultured Roseivirgaceae bacterium
TTGCACAGTGGATACCTTATTTCATTTTTCTCGCCCCGGTTGTTTTAATGATTTTGCTTGATGTAGAAAGTAAGTCAAGTGCTCAAGTAATTACGGTAAGATCACTTTATGTTTTTGGATTCAGTGCAATTGCATATGGCCTTTTGTCTTATTCGCAAAGCATAGAAATTTTTGGAATACTCTTAAGCAGTGTCGCTGCCGGATTGGCCGCATTAACGTATTTGCTTTTTAAAAGAAATATCGGTAACAGATTAGGGCAATTCACATTCCTTATACTTTGGATGGGTTTTATGTATAGTATATTAAAGCTGAGTTATTTTGCAACACCTGCTTTTTTCTCAGATGTATTCAGTCAATCAAATTTCAGTTGGACTTTTTATACCGGCTATCTCGGTATAGAGATTTGGATTTTCTGGATTGGATTTAATATCTATACCGCCCTATTCAGAACAGAACGCATCTTAGTTGGGTCTGTAATATTCTCGCTATTTCTATTATGTCTTCCATTATTAGGCGCTCATTATGTAGAAACAGAAGGCATAAGTAAACAATATATGTTAGCTCATTATGCTGGGGCAGGCGAAGCAGGCAGCAATTACTTTGACAGGGGCGAATGGATGGCCAGAACCTCTGCCTGGCTTTCGGTGTTATTGATAACGTTCAGTTTCGTAAAATTTAAAACCGGGAAATTCCAATGAATGACTTATCCCTAATGCAAAAGCAAGTTGCTGAAACCTGCATCGAAGTGGGTGACTTCATCCGCAAAGAGCTAAAAGGTTTTAGTAAGTCAAATATTGAACAAAAAGAAGGGTTCAATAACCTGGTATCCTACGTTGATAAAACCGCTGAAAAACAAATTGTAGAAGCATTAGAAAAAATTTTTCCATCGGCTGGATTTATAACAGAAGAAGGTACCGTGGCAAGTGGAAACCAGGAATACAAATGGATAATTGATCCGCTTGACGGAACTACAAACTTCATTCATGGCCTTCCTGTTTTTGCTATTAGTATTGCCTTGGCAAAAAATAATAAAGTGATTTTAGGTGCTGTGTATGAAATAAACCACAACGAATTGTTTACTGCGGTAAAAGAACAACCAGCCTTTTGCAACAATAGGGAAATAAAAGTATCAGCTGCGAGCTCATTAGATCAAAGTCTGTTTGCTACTGGTTTTCCCTATAACGGCTACGATAAAATTCCTACTTATCTCAACATCATTAAAGAATTTCTAAAAAATTCTCACGGATTAAGAAGAATGGGCAGTGCCGCAGTTGATTTGGCCTATGTGGCTTGCGGAAGGTTTGAGGGTTTTTTTGAATACAATTTAAATCCATGGGATGTGGCGGCTGGTGCCTTTATTGTTGAGCAGGCCGGTGGAAAAGTAAGCGATTTTAAAGGTGGTGATAATTTTGTTTTTGGAAGGGAATTATGTGCCGCTTGTGCCATTCATCCGGAAATGTTAAAAATTATTCAAGATCACTGGAAATAAACTTAACTTGCAGTTATGTGGCAGGAAATTATTATTGGTCTTTTATTTATAACCGCAAGCATTTTTTTAGTGCGATCAATATATCTTCATTTTACCAGAAAAGAAGCCTGTAAAACGGGTTGTGGATCATGCAGTGCTGTTGACTTTGAGAAGATTGAGAAGCAAATTAATAAACAATAAGTCGCATCAAGCCCAAACTTTGGCGCCCTCTGTACAGTTTTTGCAAATCTCAATTTCAGATCTGCCTTTCAATAAAGATTTTCTGAAATTTCTATAATCATCACCAAACCAAATTTCTTTAAAGGATGTCTGCGTAATATCTCCTAACACATAATGCGCATCTTTATCGAAACAACATGGCACCACCTTACCATCCCAGGTGATTACACAACTGTGCCACATTTTCCAGCAGTGATCTTCGAGTTTATGTTTTAAAGCATAGCTGCCATCAGCTTGCTTCTTGTATCGGGAATATTTTTCATTCAGTGGTATCAAATCCGATCCGTTTTCATAATTATAAATCTGCGCTGTCTTTAATTTTACCTCATCTACACCAAGTACTTTCGCCAATTTATATACTTCAGGAATTTCATGCTCATTAGGTTTAACTACAAGAAATTGAAATATTACATGTGGTGTGCTTGACTTTAATTTCTTTTTCCAGGCAATAATATTTTTAGTTCCTTCTATTACCTTATCAAGCTTGCCTCCTACGCGATAAGATTCATAAGTAGATTGGCTTAATCCGTCTATTGATATTATCAATCGCTTCAATCCGGAGCGAACGGTTTTTTCAGCCATTTCATCAGTTAAAAAGTGGGCATTGGTTGAAGTAGCTGTATAAATTTTTTTGCTATTCGCATAAGCAACCATATCTAAAAAAGATTGATGTAAATATGGTTCTCCCTGAAAATAAAAGGTGAGGTAAATTAATTCACGATGTAATTCATCAATTACTTTCTCAAACATGTTTTGCTGCAACATGCCTGTTGGTCTGGTAAAATTTCTTAATCCACTCGGGCATTCGGGGCATCGCAGGTTACATGAGGTAGTTGGCTCAATAGCAATACTCAATGGCATGCCTTCAATTTGCGGATCATTATACAATCTTGAACGGTAGTAGCTCGATAATACCTGCCAGCTATTCCAGGCTCTTCGGGGGCCTACTTTACTCGCCAGATTAATCGCATCATTTACCTTACTGAACATGCCACAAGATACTTCAAAAATAATGTTGATAAATATTTTGTTTCTATCTTTCGACAGAAGAATTCTTGCTATGAAAAGGTTTTTGATATTTCTAATTACTTTAAATTATTCCATGAGTCTGTCTGCTCAAATTACTTTGTCGGATGAAGCAGAAATTTCGGTAATCACATGCGGGCCCGGACAGGAAGCTGTGTTTACAGCATTTGGACACAGCGCCTTTCGCGTATATGATCCCTTGAATGGGATTAACCATGCTTTTAATTATGGTGTTTTTGATTTTGATCAACCCAATTTCTATCTCAATTTTGCGCGCGGCCAAAACTATTACAAACTCGCTGTACAAGACTGGCCTCGTTTTGAATATTCCTACATTTACTTCAATCGTTATATACATGAACAGGTACTAAACCTGACAACAGCACAAAAACAAGAACTTTTTGATTACCTTGTTTGGAATGCTTTACCAGAAAATCAATACTATCTCTACGATTATTTTTACGATAACTGTGCTACCAAGCTGCCCGAAATAGTTTCTAAAGTTTTTGGTGAGCAAGTTGTGTTTGATGGTTCTTACATTGATACCAATTACAGTATTCGTGATCTTACTGATATTTATCTCAAATATCAGTCTTGGGGTGATTTAGGAATTGACCTATGCCTGGGTTTACCCATGGATAAAAAAGCGACTCCTTATGAATACATGTTTCTTCCCGATTATGTAGAATCAGGATTTGACAATGCATACATCAATGGAACAGCTTTAGTAAAGGAGAAAAGAATTTTGTTTACGCCTGCTGAGGAAAATCATACTGTTGGTTTCTTTCAGCCTTTAACAATATTCATGCTCTTTG
>CAZVFM010000271.1:0-3542 GCA_964626095.1 uncultured Roseivirgaceae bacterium
CATTATCAACATAATCATTATCTTTGTCAGACGACTATCAACACTTTACGAACAAAAGCGACCAGGGCCTTTCCCTATGTTTAAACACGGGGTTTAGCCCATAGGATGAATATCCAACGGGGTTCGTCCAATCCCGCAGGATCCAACTGGGAAGATGCCACAGGACAGGCTTTGAAAAGTTGTCGCACCAAGCGACAACTTTCCTTAGAGTTAGCGGTTATTTTTAACATTCATTCCGTTTCAAATTCAAAACAATGAAATCTGTGACAACTAAATTTTTGTACCCTTCAATTATTATATTAATAATTTTAATCTCTTGTAATAAAAAGGACGATCCTATTGTACCAACCTCTATTGACGTATCCAAACAATGGTCTGTAGATATATTTGGGGTTGCAATAAATCCACTTTCTGACGGACAGTGGCAAACAAAAACTTTTACATCACAAGAGTTAAACTTATTCAATAGCCTTGACACTGCCAACCTGAATGGGACAACTACCCCGCAATCAGTGATAGACACACCACCCGGGTACAATCCAACATTTCCGAATCCATTTATGACAGTTAATGCCTTGGCTTTACGATTCAGCAATGGGTTCTCGGGGGAAATTGTTTTAAAAGCAGTAGTTGTTGACAGTACAATGACTTCTTATTTTAAAGTAGCATCGAGGCTCAATGTTCAGAACGGTTCTACTGTACTGCAATTTAACCCAACTATCCCTATAGGTAGGTTTCGGTTTTATTATACGTTAAGTTCTCAAACCAATCCGCACTTTTTTAAAAGCTGGGGAAACATTCAAAAGACACAGTAAAACAATCGCAAATAACTAAGTTTTCGTGGCGTCCGCAGCACAAGCCATGAAAACTTAGTTTTTTTTCTTGAGATAACCATCCTGCGGGGTGAACGGAACCTTTTGTAACTGGTAAATAACACTGCAGAGTTTTTGGCAATTAAGAGTACATAGAATTTGGTAACAAGGACTGCAGAGAAAATGGCAACAAGGACTGCAGAGTTTTTTCAATTCCGGCCATGGCCGGAATTGAAAAAGGTTCACCTTGGTCGGAAATAACCATCCGACTATTATGAATAAATACCTTACCAAACTGATCATGTATCACGAAATCCACAAGCTTAAACGAGAGGGACACTCTATTGCCTTCATTAGTAGACACTTAGTTCTAAATTGGCGCACAGTCAGTCAGTATCTGATGATGAGTGAAGCTGACTTTGACAGGTTCATGGATCGCCAATCAGCTCGAAAGCGTGATTTAACCCCGTTTGAAGACTTCGTAAAGTCTAGGATAGAACTTTATCCAGACACCTCTGCTGCGCAGATGCATGATTGGCTTAAAGAGCATCATGTCGACTTTCCAACCAAATCAGCAAAGACGATATTCAATTTTGTCGCTCATGTTCGTATGAAGTATGACTTGCCAAAGGAAAAACCTGTTAGGGAGTTCGAGATGATTGAAGAACTACCATATGGTCAGCAAGCCCAGGTTGATTTTGGAGAGTACAATATGCGAGACAATAGTGGCAAAAGGGTAAAGGTTTACTTCTTCACCCTGGTTTTGTCACGTTCCCGATATAAGTATGTTTGGTTTTCTGACAAGCCATTTACGAGTGAACTGGCCATTATTGCCCATGAACAGGCTTTTGTTTTTATGAATGGTGTTCCCGATCAGATTGTTTATGACCAGGATAAAGTTTTTATTGTAAATGAAAACCATGGGGACATTATTCTTACCGAAGCCTTTCGTGCTTACACCCGCGAGCGGTCATTCAAGCTTCATTTTTGTAGAAAATCGGACCCTCAGAGTAAAGGTAAAGTGGAGAACGTCGTAAAATATGTAAAGCAAAATTTTCTATATAACCGCCCGTTTGAAGATATTGATACGCTTAACGCGCAAGCGCTGGGTTGGCTGGGTCGTACGGCTAATATGTTGGTACACAATGGGACGAAAAGGGTGCCCTTTGACGAATGGGTCATCGAAAAGCCCTTTCTGTCACTGTTTACCCCAATTCCAATAGAAACGACCCGGGTCCCTTATACAGTCAGAAAAGACAATACGATCTGCTGGAAAAGTAATTTTTACAGTCTGCCTCTGGGCACCTATAAAGGCCGCGGAGGCACGGTGATGGTATGTGCACAAAACGATAACCTGCTCATTTTTTCTGCTCAAGGTGTTGAGATATGCCGCCATCCAATATCAAGGGATAAAGGAAAGAAAATCAAAAACACGGATCATACTCGTGACAAGGGATCAGCAATTGACGAAATGGTAGAGAGCCTTTGTAGCAAGTTTGAAAATAAGGAGCAGGCAAGACAATTTTTAAAAAGCATCCGTCTTGCCAAACCACGGTATATACGCGATCAGATCCTAGTCCTACGGGAGGTTGTTGAAAAAACCCCACCTGCGACTATCTCAAAGGCTTTAACCTATTGCAGCGACCATAAAATTGTCAGCGCTGTAGACTTCAAGGCTGTGGCGATAAATCTATCAAGGCCCAATGCCAAGATGGAAGGAGATAAAACATTGCAAATGAATCCTTTAAACAGAACCCTGCCTAACGTCGCTTTAACCCAAGTGGAGAAAAGCTCCATTGATGACTACCAAACCCTCATGCAATCTAATACCCCTAATCATGAATAAAAAAGAACTTGTACAACACTATTGCCGACAATTTAGAATGACTGGTATATCTGCCAATCTTGAACAACTGATCCTCAGCGCCGAAACTCAAAGCATTGGTTATCTGGACTATACTGTCAATCTATTCGGTGCAGAAGCGAGTCATCGGGAAGCCAATGACGTTAAAAAACGACTCAAAGCAGCCCAGTTGCCACGAACCAACGATCTGGAGGCCTATGATCATACAAGGAATAATGGATTGTCTAAAATCAGATTTAATCAACTCCGGGAGTTAAACTGGCTTGATCAAATATACAACCTCATCCTCATGGGGCCTTCAGGTACTGGAAAAACATATTTAGCTGCTGGATTATGTGCTGATGCCGTCCAAAAAGGTTACAAAGCATACTTCAGGACTATGGAAGAAATCATGACTATGCTTACTCTTAAGGACATTACGCGTTCAGCTGCAACTGATTACAAACAACTCTCCAAAGCACAACTCATTGCAATAGATGACATTATGCTATTCCCAATTGAAAAAAACCAAGCAATTGCATTGTTTAACTTTATCAACCAACTTTATGAAAAAACATCATTCATTATCACAACCAATAAAATGCCTACAGATTGGGCAACATTGCTCGATGACGAAGTGCTTGCGACGGCATTACTCGACCGCATACTTTACCGATGCGAAATCATAAACTTGACAGGAAAAAGCTACCGAATGGAAAACAGAAAAACAATCTTTGAAACCCAAATATAAATTTTACCTTTGACAAACTATGTAGTCTATGTTGCCATTTTCTCTGCATTACTAATTGCCAAAATTTGTGTATTGTTAGTTACCGATTACACCTAATACTAATTATCATTATACCATTAAAATTATCTGCTTGTTC
>CAZVFM010000272.1:0-3540 GCA_964626095.1 uncultured Roseivirgaceae bacterium
AGTTACTACTCCATTTGCCAATGATGACCCGCATTTGTATGAGCAGGTGAACCATTGGGGTACCGCTGAATTAGTTTATGCAATAGAAAATTCTGATGTAAAGAAGGTTATTTATACCAGTTCAAGTGGGGTTTATGGCTCATCGAGCAAGGCGGTTGATGAAAGTGTTCAACCCCAACCCAAAACATTTTATGCAATTTCAAAGCTAAGGGCTGAGGAGCATGTACAAAGATTGGCGACAAAAAAGCAGGTTTATATTTTGCGATGCGGAAATGTGTATGGCTATAATCGCAGCATGCGTTTCGATGCGGTAATTAATAAATTCGTTTTTGAAGCTCACTTTAATAAACGTATTACTGTGCATGGTGATGGTAAGCAGTCACGCTCTTTTATTCATATTGAATTAGCGGCAAAAGCTTTACATCAGTTACTATATTCGGATGTAAAAACAGGTACCTATAACCTGGTAGAGAGAAGCATTAAAGTGATTGATGTAGTGGATGAGTTGAAATCGCTTATACCTGAGTTGGAGTTTATCTTCATCAATCAACACCTCAAACTAGCTGAGTTGAATGTAAAAGAAAATGGCGATTTCAATAAAGAATTAGGGATAAGCAGTCATCTATCTCTGCGCGAAGAATTGCAGCAGTTTTTAAGTGCTTTTAGTTTCTAGAAAAAAATATATCCTGCAAGTTTACCAGTGTTAATTGGAGCACTTGCAGGATTTAATAATTAACAGTACTCATCAAATACTTCCACCAAATGTTCGGCAATCATTTGCGCATTACGACCTTCTATGTGATGCCTCTCTACAAAATGCACAAGTTCACCATCTTTAAAAAGTGCAATGGCTGGTGAAGAAGGAGGATAGGGCAAGGTATATTCTCTCGCCTTTTCAACAGCTTCTTTATCCACACCTGCAAAAACGGTAGCCAGGTTATCCGGCTTTTTGTTGGTGTTGGCTAGTGCTAACTTAATACCCGGTCTTGCTGCCCCTGCGGCACATCCGCAAACGGAGTTAATAACCAATAAGGTTGTTCCTTTGTGTTCAGCTAAATGATTATCTACTTCTTCAGCAGTTTTAAATTCAGCGAAACCTGCTGTTGTTAAATCGGCCCTCATGGGAGCTACTAATGGTTCGGGATACATATGCTTTAATTAAGATTTTAAATTTTTGATTTTAGTATTTTACATTTTTATAAAAAGCCAAGTTCAAGTTTGGCAGCTTCACTCATCATATCCTGCGAGTAGGGTGGATCCCAGGTAAGCTCTACTTGTACATCATTTACACCTTCTACAGCTCTTACTTTCTGCTCTACTTCCGAAGGTATCACTTCTGCCGAAGGGCAGGAGGGTGAAGTCAGCGTCATCAAAATATGTACATTATTTACCGGGAAAAGATTGATTTCATAAATTAGTCCCAATTCATATACATCAACAGGAATTTCCGGATCATATATGCTTTTAATAGCCTGAACTATTTTTTGTTTTAGATCAGGTTGTGCGGCTTCAGTTGTGTTAGCTATATTTTCTTTTGCTTCACTCATTTTTCTATTTCTAATTTGCTTTTAAAAGCCAGGGCATATAGTTTCATTTGCTTAATCATAGCAGCAAAACCATTGCTTCGCTGTGTGCCGATAAATCTGTCCATGCCGATTTTTTGCATGAAGTATAAGTCCGCATTCAATATATCATCAGCTTGTTGACCGTTAAAAATTCTGATAAGTAAACTCACCAAACCTTTCGTAATGGCCGTATTGCTATCAGCAGCAAAATATATTTTATCTGCTTCATTTTTTGCGGTCAACCAAACTTTCGACTGACAACCTTTAACAATGTTGTCTTCAGTTTTATCGGCTTCTGGTAAATCAGGAAGTTTCTGACCCAATTCCATGATATAGAAGACAGTCATTTCCTGGTCTCCATCTAAAAGAGAAAATTCGCTGATGATTTCTTCCTGAACGTCTTTTATGTTCGCCAAAACACTAATGCTTTAAAAAATTAATTATCCGTTCTAGTCCCTCTGCCAGCTTATCAATTTCTTCTTTGGTATTGTAAACAAGGAATGATGCCCTTACCGTTCCTTCAATGCCATATAAATCCATTAAGGGTTGGGTGCAGTGGTGTCCGGTTCTTACGGCAATACCACGCGAATCCAGCATTTGCCCAATATCGAAATGATGTATGCCGTCAACAAGGAAGGATAAAACAGAAACTTTTTCTGCCGCGGTTCCGATTAATCGAACACCTTTTATTGTAGATATCTTTTCTGTTGCGTAAGCAAGCAGTTCAGCTTCGTAAGCGGCTATATTTTCTTTACCAAGTTCATTAATAAAATCGATGGCAGCTTTCATGGCCACTACATCTGCAATATTTGGCGTGCCTGCTTCGAATTTATAAGGAAGATCGTTATAAGTTGTTTTTGAAAAGCTTACATCCTTAATCATTTCGCCACCACCCATGTATGGGGGCATAGTTTCCAGCAAAGCCTTCTTTCCATATAAAGCACCCACACCGGTAGGGCCATACATTTTGTGTGAGGAGATCACATAAAAATCGCAATCTAATTGCTGTACATCAATGTGTAGGTGTGCAGCTGATTGAGCTCCGTCAATCAATACTTTAGCGCCAACTGCATGTGCCAACTCAATAATTTCTTTAACAGGATTAATGGTACCTAAGCTGTTGGAAGCATGATTGATGGCAACCAAACGTGTGCGGCTATTTAATAGATTTTTGTATTGCTCGATGTTAAGTTCGCCCTTATCGTTTACAGGGATAATTTTTAAAGTCGCACCGCGCTCCTCACATAGTATTTGCCAGGGAACAATATTGCTGTGATGTTCCAGTGCTGATATGATGATTTCATCCCCTTTGTTGATGAAAGCTTTTCCAAAAGAGGAGGCAACTAAATTAATTCCTTCGGTTACGCCTCGTACAAAAATTATTTCTTCTTCGAGTTCAGCATTAAGAAATTTCTTTACTGACTTGCGGGTATCTTCAAAAGCTTTGGTTGCTTTCTCAGCCAAGGTATGTATGCCACGATGAATGTTGGCATTGTAGCCTTCATAGTAATCAGTTAAGGCCTGAATTACTTGTTTGGGTTTTTGTGAAGTTGCGGCATTATCGAGGTAAACTAAAGGCTTGCCATTAATTTCCTGCTGAAGCACAGGAAATTGCTCCCTGATTTTTTTGATTTCAAGCGATGATATGGTTGTACTCAGGCCCATGTTGCTTCCTGGTGAAGTCGTTCAGAAACCAATTTCTGTAAGTAGTTTTTTATACTTTCTTCTTTAATGCTTTCCATGATTTCACCAATGAAAGCCATCAATAGCATAGCTTTGGCTTTATCTTTACTCAATCCGCGAGATCTCAAATAAAAGAGCGCTTCTTCATCTAACTGTCCCGTTGTGCAACCGTGAGAACATTTTACATCATCAGCCCAGATTTCCAATTGAGGTTTGGTATTTACTGTTGCATTTTCGGAAAGCAAAATATTGTTGTTGGCCTGAAAGGCATTGGTTTTCTGCGCATCTGGTC
>CAZVFM010000273.1:0-3538 GCA_964626095.1 uncultured Roseivirgaceae bacterium
TCTTCCCAATAAAGCACAATATCAATAGTTCCGTCCGAATACTTCTCTTTAATTAAATTCACTGCTTTGGGACTAAAATCTATGTTATTTATGACTTCCAATACATATTTGCTGCGAAGTAACTTTTTTGCAAAGGCTTCTAATTTATTATTTCCGTGATGGTCGCCACTTAGTTTTATCATTTTGCTTTCAGGTTCAATGTCTGTTTCTAAAAGTTCAAGTGTGCCATAATATAACAGCTTTTGAGATAATTCCTCATTCAGTTCTTCCTCCGATTTACAAACATTGTAAACTTCAACGTCCATTGTGTTGAAATCATCATCAATGATTTCTTTGAAAGAGATAATATGCGGTTTCCAACAATTATGACTATACAAACTAATTGCTATTCTTTCTTTTGCGTGGCAAATTCCTAAACCTATGCAGTATTCCTGCTCAATAGGAATTTCTGCATTTTCATAATAATATTTGTTCGTTTTGTCTTGTTCTGAATCTTCTAAAATATCTTCGCTGAATGGTGTTCGTATTAAAGCCAAAACCTTATTTTTTTCAGATGTATTTGTTAAAGATGAAGCCCATTGAATAAAAGTTGATGTTTCTGAAACATTATGATTAAATGTAGCTCTTGGGAACAGCAAATTTGTGATTCCAAAAGTTTCCTTTAATTGTCCGTATGCGTTAAGCATCTCAATAAACTTATTCTTAAACAACACCTCGTTGCCGATATATGGCTTAAAAGACAATTCATTAAAAACCAACTCCATTCTATAACAGTTTTAAAAGTTGATTACTCCATTCTTCCAACAGATTTTTCGGATATTCACTTAATTCACCTTTGTTGTCAATTTCAATGTTGGTAATTTTTGAATACTGCTCATTCTCCGTTATAACTTTCTCAAAATAGAAAAGTATAGCCCTGTCTTTCATTTCAGGCTGCTCTTTCACTCCAATTCTAAATCCATTTATGATATGGTCGCTATGCGTTTCAATAATCACTTGTACATCATTTTGAGCAACCAATGTGATTAATTTTCCCAATTCTGCCTGTCCTCTTGGGTGAATATGGCTTTCGGGATTTTCAATAATCAACAAATCGCCTTGTTTTGCTTTAAGTAATGCTGTAACTATGTGTAAGGCATAAGAAATACCAAAACCGACATTTTCCGGCTTGAAACGATTTGTATTACCAAAGTTGGGTTGTTTAAACACATATTCCAACAAAATAAGGTCAGAAGAAACTTTAGTGGTTCGTACATTCACTCCGGGTGAAATCTCACCCAACCAAAGATTTATCTGATTTATTAAAGTTTTGTTTGTAGTTTCTGTTTTTGTAAGTTCATCATACGTTTTAGAATCTTTATGCAACACGTTTTCAAAAACTACATCTTCATTACTTCGTAATTCAATGTAGTGCGCTGTATATTGTCCATATTTTCCAATGTCATTTGCTTCAACAACACTCGAATAGCTTCCTATGTTGGTTGCTTTTGGTTCTATTCTTTGAGCATTCAAATACTGAAACTTATTAGTAAATAATGCTTCTTTTTGATTTTGTATAATGTAATTTGAAGAAGTAATTTTTTGCTTGAACACATCGGCATCAATCTCATAATTGAACTCCATAAGATACGGTTCTGTTCCTTTAAATTGTAGTGCGAAACTGAGGTTTTCATTTTCTTTGCTATATTGATAACGGGCGTCTTTTGTTGTCCCCATATTTACTAATCCGTTATCTCCACCATTTAATTTTAAGATTCCATCACTCAATTTTTCAGATTGGCGAAGCAATAAAAATGATTGGATAAAAGAAGATTTTCCCTGTCCATTCATACCTAAAACAACATTCAGATTACGAAGTGGAAAATACTTTGCCTTTATAGATTTGAAATTTTTTATTTCTATTGATTGTATCATATCAATTAAGATTCTATTGTTTGGTGTATTAATTTCCTTATCTCATTATGCCTGTGATAAACTCTATTTCTATCACCCGTAGAACTTGTGACGGAAGTGAAAAAGTAAGCATCACTATTAAGCAAATCATAGAGTGCCTTTTTAAATTCTTTTCCTTTTAATACAAGAGCTTCTCTTTCTGCCTGGCTTAATACTGCAAATTGCGTAGCTAAAGCATCGAATAAAGCTTTATTTATTGGGGGCAGTCTCTTATACTTATTATATATTTTTCTAAAAGCTTCCTCTTTAAATATTTTTTTTGCAACAATCATTGCTTCAGTATAGTTGTGTGTTATTTTGTCCAAGTCCGACTGCGGCATAGTGTAAATGTTTGCCATCGCCTTACTCATAAACGTATCCAAATCAGGTGCGTAATTCTCATATCCAAACAGATAAAAAGCAAGAAAGCGATTGGCAAAATCTCTGTCCAACATACGATGCGTTTTTATCCTACTTCCGGTAGCTTTAAGAAAAGCCTCATTTTTACCAAGTTCTGCAATAAACTTGGCAGGTTTCCCCTGAAATAAGGCGTGCCGTATTTCTTGAGGTTCTAATACTAATCCACCTGTATTGATGCGTTTAAAAATATTGAACTTGACATCTGTTGGTGTACCGGGCATTATTTTGTAAATAACAACTTGAGCTTCTTCAATAATTCTTCTTAGGTCTCCGCTAAGGTCTTTCCACCCCTTGCCATTAAGCTGTGTCAAAAATTCAAGCTTGGTTAGTTTTAAAGTTTGAGTAACACAAAAATTTCTGATACTACTCAATCGTTGCAATCCATCTACTACAAGCCAATTATTATCATCAGAAGCATCAAAAAAGAAAGCCGGTAAAGGAAAACGAATTAAAATGGATTCTATCAAGCGGCTTTGTTTTACTATATCCCACAAATCATCTTGTCTTTGGAAATATGTAGAAGTATCCATTTGTATTTCGTTTCGCTCAATACGTTTAATGAGTGTGTCTAACGATGGTGTTTTGGTTTCTATATTGATCTTAGTAGGGTCAAAAGGTTTTTCCATCAGAGTTTCGTCTGAATCTACCTGTTCTTGCTCCACTTCATCATTGAAAGTATCTTCTAACACAACTGTTTCTTCTATGTTTTTTTCTGATTTCATACTTTTCAGTATTTATTTTTTACTTGCGTTATTTCAATTTATTAACCACACTTGTCAGTTCCTTTATAGCTTCCTTAGCCAAAGGCTCGCCCTCAATAACATTGTACATTTGGTCTGCCAACCATATTTTTAAAAGTTCGTTGGCATCAATCTTGAAAATTTGAGCAAACATTTCTATGTGCTCTTTCTTAGATTGACGTTCCCCTCTCTCAATTTTACTTAGTTGTGGCGTATCAATATTGAGCAATGGGGCAACTTCTCTTAATAATAAACCACTGCTTTCCCTTAAACTTCTTATTTTATAACCAAATTGATTCGGCATTACATTTACAGTTTTATGACTTGTCAAAAGTAGGCAAATTTAAACAAAAAGAATGAAATCGGAAAATTATAGTTAGAAGATGGTGTTTGAATGGTGCGGTGTGTTGCAATAAGGTTGCCGCCAACGTTTTGCCGCTTTGCGA
>CAZVFM010000274.1:0-3537 GCA_964626095.1 uncultured Roseivirgaceae bacterium
CATATAAAAATATTTCTGTAGACGATGAAAGCATGAATTCCATGCTAAGGAAGCGTATTTCCAGGGTTGAAATGATTTTGCAAAGACCTGCTGAAGATGGAGTCGTAAAGCATTATGAGACGATGATACAGTCAAATAAAAATTCTATAGATTCATTGAAGGCTCAACTAAACATTCTGAAAAGCAGCAATGGAAATTTTGATTCGCTCCGGCAGAGAGTACAAGCATTGAGCTCAGAATTAGAAAAAAAGAATAGTGAGCTTAATCGCAAGCAACTCGTTAAGGTGATTTCTTTTAAAAATGATAATGAAAGACTCATTCATTATATGGGTGAGGTGGTAAACGAAAAAGCAAATGGGGGGGGTGTTGGTATTTGGAGCACCGGAAGTATCTATCGGGGCAATTGGAAAGACAATAAACGACATGGTAGCGGAACCTTTGAATGGGCAGATGGCATGAGGTATGTTGGAAATTATATTGATGACAAGCGCAGTGGTGAAGGTAATTATTACTGGCCCAGCGGAGAGCGCTATGAAGGCGAATGGAAAAATGACATGCGTGAAGGTTATGGAAAGCTCTATGATCAGGACGGCAATATCAGGTTTGAGGGCAATTGGAAAGAAGATAAGCCAAATAGGTAAATTAGTTAACTATATAACAAGAGACCATCTAAGCATAAACCGGGCAAAAGTTTAAAGCAATTTGCTTTTCATTCAAGACTAATTCGTAATTAGCCCAAAACAAAAAAGCATGTTTTCTGTTAACTTTTTGACTTCGTAAGTGTTAGCTGTTTTTAGCTTTAAAACAAGCAAAATACCGTTGAAAAAATTTAAATCTTAATAAGTACCTTAATGGGTAACTTAAGCAGCATTTCAACAGTTTGAACTTATTACTGATGCGAAAAATTTTTGCTTAATTAAACGACCAGACATTCTTTGAATTCAGTTTAAAATTATGCGATTAACCTTACTAATTTCTATTTTTTGCTATTCTTTTTTTGCGGTACAGTCTCAAACGGTTCAACATGAAATCAGTGGAAGAATAATTGATGAGAACAAAATAGCATTGCCCTATGCTAATGTTGCTCTTTTTGCATCGGCAGATTCTACGCTGGTTACCGGAGCAGTTAGTGATGATGACGGAAGATTTGTTATCCTGACAAACGCTGGAAAATTTTACCTTCGGATTTCTTTTTTTTTTATGAAGAAAAAATATTAAGTGGTATTTCACTCAGCTCTTCTAATATTGATTTAGGTACTATCACTTTAAATCAGGGGCAGGATATACTCGAAGAAGTGCTTGTTCAGGCAGAGCGAAGCACAATGGAGCTCTATCTCGACAAAAGAATTTTTAATGTAGGTAAAGACCTCACCAATATCAGCGGAAGTGCCGCAGATATACTAGATAATGTGCCCTCTGTTAGTGTAGATGTCGAAGGAAACGTAAGTCTAAGAGGCAGTGAAAATGTAAGGATACTTATCGATGGGAAGCCATCAGGTTTAACAGGCATCAGTACGGCCGATGCTTTGCGCCAGGTTCAAGCCAACCTTATTGAAAGTGTTGAGATAATTACAAATCCCTCAGCCAGGTACGATGCTGAAGGGGAGGTGGGTATAATAAATATCATTCTAAAGAAAGAAGGAAGAAACGGACTCAATGGAGCCTTCGCTTTTAATGGGGGTTACCCTGCAGATTATGGTGGGTCATTTAACTTGAATTTTAGAAGGAACAAGTTTAATTTTTTTGCAAGCTATGGCTTCAATTACCGGCAAAGACCCGGATCGGGAACATCATTTCAGCAATTTACCTTGCCCGATTCTACCTTTGCCTATGAACAAGACAATACCAGGTTACGAGGAGGCAGGTCACATAACGTAATAGGCGGAATAGACTATTTCTTCAGTGATAAAAGTATCCTTACCGCTTCATTTGTTTACAGACGATCAGATGGTATAAATACCTCGAGGTACGAGTTTCGCGACCTGGATGCCAGTGGTAATCTCATGCGCACAGTTGTGCGCCAAGAGCGTGAAGAAGAGCCTGAAGATAATGGAGAGATTTCCTTATCCTACCGCAAAGATTTCAAACGGGAAAATCACTACTTCACCGCTGACTTTAAGTGGATTGAAAATATTGAAACCGAAATTGCTCAGTTTACAGAGACAGATGACAGTGATAATTCCTTAAGCAGACAACGTTCATACGGTACAGAGAATGAACGTAATGCTTTTTTGCAAGCCGATTATATTGCACCATTCAAGGAGAAGGGAAAATTTGAAACAGGTTTCAGATCTACTTTACGTGTAATTGACAATGACTTTTTAGTCGAAGAACAAAACATTGAGTTAGAATGGGATACCTTGCCTGCTTTTGATAATAATATGGTCTATACTGAAAACATTTACGCAGCATATGCCATGCTCGGTAATGAATGGAACCGGTTTTCTTATCAGGCGGGTTTGCGAGGCGAACTAACTGATATCAGCATAGCGCTGAAAAGAAGCAATGAAATAAATTATCAGACTTACTTTAATGTATTCCCGAGCACACATCTTGCGTATAAAATTAACGAAGATAAAACCGTACAACTAAGTTATAGTTATCGATTAAGCAGGCCCCGATTTCGACATTTAATGCCGTTTTCCGGGTTTAGTAATAACCGGTCAATTTCAACCGGAAATCCTGAATTGCGCCCTGAGTTTACTCATTCTTTTGAAGCAGCATACCTGCTTAACTGGGAGAGTGGCTCAATACTCTCAAGTGCTTACTACAGAAATCGGACTGGGGTAATTGAACGCATAACCCTGGTTGATTCCGTAGGTTTTAATCGTACATTACCTGTTAACCTGGCAAGTGAAAATGCCTACGGGCTTGAATTTAATTTTTCGTGGATGCCAGAGGATTGGTTTCGCTTTAACGCCAATGCTAATTTCTATCGTGCCATTACCGAAGGCGAGTATAATGAGCAAAGATTATTCAGAGACACCTACACCTGGAGCGGTCGTGCCATTGCACGAGTTACATTTTTAAAGGAAGTAGACTTTCAAAGCAGTATTAATTACCAAGCCCCTCAGGAAACTCCACAGGGTTTCAGACAATCCATTTACGCGGTTGACCTTGCATTGGCTCGCGATGTATTAAAAGGAAAGGGTACAGTAACCATGAGTGTTCGCGACCTCTTTAATTCACGCAGATGGCGCAATGAAGTCATTGCTGATGATTTTTTTTCCACATCTGATTTTCAGTGGAGAGCGAGACAATTTCTATTGACGTTTACCTATCGACTTAATCAAAGAAAACAAAGTGGCGGAGAAGAGGGTGAGGAAGGAGTTTTAAATTTTGATAATACCGAAATCTAGTTTCTCTGCTCTTATTCAACTGTTAAGTAACATCTTCCAATGAAATGGGTGTCTTATGCTCTTTGGGTTTGACTCGATTGAGCAATTTTTGCTATCTTTATACTACTCCTTTGAAATAAAATAAAACAATGAAAGCAGCCTTTCCATTCAGCATGTTGCTGGCCTTATTAATTTTTTC
>CAZVFM010000275.1:0-3534 GCA_964626095.1 uncultured Roseivirgaceae bacterium
TACCCTTTTGTGTTAGTTTTCTGTACTTCAACACTTTGCTTTGGGCTTCAAGGTGCTCATACCCGATGAAAGTAATTTCATCTTCATCACTTAGCTCAATCCAATCACCGGTGGCCTTGGCTGCATCGGCTTTTGAGCGAGATTTTTGTTTAGCCATTTCATTAGTAAAACCGCTTTCATCTACACTGAAACCATTTTCACGTGCGATCAATGAAGTCAAGTCAAGAGGGAAACCAAAAGTATCGTACAATTCAAAAGATTGTTTTCCATTTATGATCTTTTCATTCTTTTTTGTTAACTCTTGGCTAATCAACTCTATCCTCTTCAACCCCTTATCGAGTGTACGTAAGAACGAAATTTCTTCTTCCTGTATCACCCTTGCGATATATTCCTGTTGTTGCCTGATTTCCGGAAAAACATCACCCATTTGTTCGCTTAATATTTGAACGAGTTTGTAAATGAATGGCTCTTTAAAATTCAGAAATGTAAAACCATATCGCACTGCCCTGCGCAATATGCGCCTGATTACATAACCCGCCCCTGTGTTGGATGGTAATTGTCCATCCGCGATGGTAAATGCAACTGCACGCACATGATCGGCAATGACCCGCATGGCAATGTCGGTTTTTACATCAGTGCCATAAGTTGTATTTGCTGTTTTCGAAATGAAATCAATCAGTGGAGTAAATACATCCGTATCATAGGTAGAGGTCTTGCCTTGGATGGCCATGCACAAGCGCTCGAAGCCCATACCAGTATCTACATGCTTGGCGGGGAGTAGTTCAAGCTTACCGGAACTGAGCCGGTTAAACTCCATAAAAACCAAATTCCAGATTTCAATTACCTGGGGATGGTCGTTATTGACCAAATCTTTACCCGGCACTGCCTTAATATCTTGTGCAGATCTTAAGTCGATGTGTATTTCTGAGCACGGGCCGCAAGGACCTGCATCGCCCATTTCCCAGAAATTATCCTTTTTGCTACCATAAATAATAC
This sequence comes from uncultured Roseivirgaceae bacterium, assembly GCA_964626095.1. Taxonomy (GTDB): domain Bacteria; phylum Bacteroidota; class Bacteroidia; order Cytophagales; family Cyclobacteriaceae; genus DAOLDI01. The sequence goes on from CAZVFM010000275.1 coordinate 997, forward strand.
GATCTTCAGTAACAATTTGCTTCCATAAACTGTATGCCTCATTATCCACCGCCAATCCCTCTTCCTTGTCGCCTCCAAATACCGTTACATATAATCTGTCTTCAGGCAGTTTGTAGACCTCAGTCAATAATTCCCAGGCCCAGGCAATGGCTTCTTTTTTGAAATAATCGCCAAATGACCAGTTTCCAAGCATTTCAAACATGGTATGGTGGTAGGTATCTATACCCACTTCTTCCAGGTCGTTATGCTTTCCGGAAACGCGAAGGCACTTTTGGGTATCGACCACCCGGGTGTACTTTACACTGCTATGCCCCAAAAACAAGTCTTTAAACTGGTTCATGCCGGCATTGGTAAACATCAACGTAGGGTCATTTTTATTGACCAATGGGGCTGAGGGCACAATTTGATGTGATTTTGAAGCAAAAAACTCCAGGAACTTCTTTCTTACCAGGCCTGATTCCATCTGAGAATGTAAAATTTATATATCTTTAGCGCTTTGTTTTTCAAAGCATTATATTTAATGGCTTGAATTGTAGATATAGGTTACTATTCAAATTTCTATCCAATTCAGAAAGGCACAAAAATATAAGAAAATAGCAAGCAGTAGATGCCGCAAAGCAGATATTACTATAACCCTCAAACCTGTAAATTTGAGAAGATGCCCTTTCCTTTCTGGAGCATTTTCTCTTACGTAGCTGCGCTTGCATCAACAGGTTTGATTTTTGCGGTTAGCGGCTTGCTACTTTTCAATAAGTACTACGAGTCCCCTCTTGAACAATCACTGAATAAAGAGAATGCTGATTTGGCAAAATACTATGCAGTATTGAGCAAAGATCTTGGAAATTCAGAACGTGAAATTGCCAGGCTAAAAGAAACTGACGGACAATTGTATTATAAGATATATGAAGCCAGTCCCGTTTCTTTTGCAAGCACCGCTTCAAGTTTTCAGCAAAAAGAAGAATTAATTCTAGGTAGCTTCTCTGACTTCAAAGATTTCTACAAGAAAACCAATCATAAAGCAAACAAGCATCATACAGTATCTCAATTAAGGTCTTATTTGCTGGTAAAGAACTGGCTCAAAGACGAAAAACGATTTGAGGTTGACTTTATGCCTTCTATTCAACCGGTTGATAATGCCGAGCTTACCAAACTCGTTTCTGGATTTGGCGTGCGCATAAATCCTTTTCATAAAGGAAATTACCTGCATGAAGGGGTAGATTTTGCAGCACCTAGAGGCAGTGAGGTAAAAGCTACCGCGAGTGGTAAGGTTACTTTAGTTAAGAAAAGTGACTTACAAGCAGGATATGGTAATTATGTAGAAATTGAACATGGCAATGGTTATACTACGCGTTATGCACACCTTGAAGATATTTCTGTTAAGCAAGGTCAGCGCATCAACAAAGGGGAAGTTATAGCCAGTGTGGGCATGAGCGGAGGCGCAACAGCACCTCACCTTCACTATGAAGTAATTTACAAAGGCAATAAAATTAATCCGATTAATTACCTGGTTGAAGGTATGGATGAAAAAAGTTTTGAAATACTAAAGAAATTATCATCCAGAGAAAATCAAGCACTTGATTAATTAAGCGTACATGTACAAAAAGAAATTTATATATAACAAAGAAACCTGTAAGTACGAGCCTTTCGAATTAAGTAGAAGAGCAAGAACTCTTCATGTTATATTGTTCTTATTCTTTTCTTCTGCCATAGCAGGCGGAATGATGTATTGGTACCTTGATAGGTTTGATTTACCCGATGAAAGTAGATTGGCCCAGCAGAACCGAAGACTAAAAGTTGAATGGGAACTCCTGAAGGAAAAAATTAAATTTACTTATACAGAATTAAGTCATCTACAAGATCTTGACGACAATAACTATCGTGTAATTCTCGACACTGAAGCCATTCCTCAAAGTATCCGTCAGGCAGGTTTTGGTGGTAGAGAAAATCTGCCGCCACTTGTTACCAATAATTTAGAAACAAAGGCAATGATCAACCAAAGTTATAGCCAGGTTGAAAAACTTAAGCGGCAGCTTGACTTGCAGTTTGAATCCTATAAAGAGATTAGAGACTTATTGGAGTATAACGAAAAGAAATGGGCGTCAAGGCCTGCTATTCAGCCTATTAATAATAAAGAACTAACCAGGCTACATACAACTTATGGTTTAAGATTTCATCCCCACCACAATGCCTGGATGGAACACAAAGGCCTTGATTTTACCGCGCCATACGGAACGCCCGTTTATGCCACCGGTGATGGCATTGTATCTGCCGCCTACAAGTCCAGTTCTTACGGCAATGTGATCTTTATAGACCACAATTTTGATTTCGAAACGCGCTATGCTCACCTCGCCAATTACATCGTTACAAAAGGTCAAAAAGTTAAACGTGGCGAGATTATAGGCTACGTAGGTAACACCGGAATATCTACGGCCCCTCACCTACACTATGAGATCCTATTTAATGGCAAACAAATTAATCCTATTAACTTCTTCCAACGCGATTTGCGTAACGAGGAATATGAAAGGCTAATTGAACTTG
>CAZVFM010000276.1:0-3526 GCA_964626095.1 uncultured Roseivirgaceae bacterium
AGTAGTGTGATAAAATTATTGCAGAACAGAGATATCAAATTTGATGGTAGGATCTCAGCAGGTAATTTTGAAATATTAGGTAAAGATTTCACATTTAAATACGACAGTTTTTTTATTAACCTCAAAAAGATTGACTCCATAAGATTTTTCGTAACAGAAACGAATGCCTATGGCCAAAAAGTAAGGCGCCTGATCAATAACCCCATGGTGGGAGCTGATTCTACGGCTGCTGTTGAGGGGGGCTTATCTGAAGTTCCGCAATCGGGAGGAACCTTGTTTATCGCAAAACCCAATAACAAATCTGGAAAAGAAGGTCCCGGTAATTATCCGAGGCTGGATGCAACCATGGGCGGTGTAATTTATTTTAACCGCAGAGAAGTCCTTAATGGAGTTTATGATAAGTCAGTCTATTTTGTTGCACCACCATTCTCACTGGATAGCCTGAGTGATGTTGATGTAGGTGCGATTCGATTTGATGGTACTTTTGTTTCAAGTGGGATGTTCCCGAGTTTTAAAGAGAAACTACACACCATGCCCGATCGCTCCCTGGGTTTTGATCACCAGACGCCTACTTCCGGATATCAGTTGTTTAATGTGGATGCAAAATTGAAGGGGAACATCAGGCTAAGCAATGATGGCATCCGCAGTACCGGGCAGATTGATTACCTGGCCGCTTCGGCCGAATCAAAAGATTTTATTTTTTATCCTGATTCAGTAGTGGGGAGCGGAAATTTTGCACATATCAGACAAGAGCAATTTGGCAACGTAATTTTTCCAAAAGCAGACTTGATGGATTTTCAGATGAAGTGGTTGCCTAAGCAAGACCGAATGATTTTCAAAAACACACTTAAACCTTTTGAGTTTTATGACAACACGGCTCAACTTGATGGCACGGCTATTATAACCCGGCAAGGAGTAAGGGGGACAGGGAGGCTAATCTCAAGAGGCTCTGAAGCAGTTTCTGATGAACTAAGTTTTAATGCGCGTGAATACACCGCAAGACACGCAAGTTTTAAAGTAAATTCTGACGATCCGGATAAACCTATATTATCTGGTGAAGACATCAGGCTCAGGTTTAACCTTGATCAAAACATTGCTGATATAAGTCCTGAAATTGCCGGAGAAGCTGCACTTGATTTTCCCTATGCGCAGTTTAAAACATCCATACCCAATGCGCGCTGGGATTTGGCCGAACAAAAGATACAAATGTCGAAAAGCGCTGAAACTCCCATAGAAGACTCCTACTTTTATACTACACGCAAAGATCTTGATTCACTAAGTTTCAATGCGAACGAAGCTGTTTACGACATAAAATCGCAGGAACTTAAAGTCAGTGGAATTCCGTACATCACGGTTGCCGATGCACAAATTACTCCAGAAAATAATGAAGTTTTAATTTTGGCCGATGCGAAAATCGGAACGCTATATAATACAACCATTGTGTTAGACACAATCAATGGATACCACAACCTGATTGATGGGGTAATCAATATAGAGTCAAGGAAAAAATTTAGCGGGCAAGCCACCTATAGATATGTAAATACAATCAAAGACACTTTCTTGATTAAGATGGAAGACTTTAGATTAGAACCGTTGGTTGCAGATGCCAGGAGTAAGAGCGGGGGCATACTCGCCAATTCTCAGACGGTAGCTAATGGTTATGTAAGTAGCGAGGATAATTTGTTGATATCTCCGGGCATGTACTATAAGGGAGACATGATTATGTATGCAACGAAGCCGGCTCTTGAATTGAAAGGGTATATCAAACTCGATCTGAAAAAGATAAAAAACTATGACACCTGGATTTCGCACAAAAGCACAGCCGACCAGGAAGAGGTAATTTTGGATTTTGATAATGCGATAACTGAAGAAGGTAGAAGAGTGGAGGCAGGTTTACACTTTGCCATTGACAACAGTTTGTACAGCACATTCATTACTGAAAAAATTCATTTAGAGGATGAAGATTTCTTTAGACCGAGTGGCTCACTTTTTTATAATGAAGAAAAAGGGGAATACATGATTGAAGATTTGGCAAAAGCTTCGGGAGAAAAATTAGCGGGAAAAGTTTTTGCGTACAACGAGAACACTTCAGATTTTAGATTTGAAGGCGAGGTAAAATTTTTTAATCCGTTAAAGGGATTCGGATTGATTGCCTCAGCTTCAGGTTCTGGGAATCTTGAAACCAGTAATATTAGCATGAACAGCCTGGTATCTGTGGATTTAGAAGTACCATCAACTGCTTTGGAAATTATAGCCACCGAATTTCAGGAGGTGGTAAAAAATGAAGGTCTGCCTGAAGGCCTTGGTGATAGAACCGAATTACTTTACAAAGTAGCGGATATCATTGGCGACCGTGCAGCAAAGGATTATGAACAAAAATCATTAACGCAATATATTTCATTAGGAGAAGTTTCAGCTCAAACTTCAAAGGCCCTGGTGTTTGCTGATGTTGAATTAAAATGGTCGGCAGAACGCAACGCGTTTTACAGTGAGGGAGAACTGGGCTTGTCGAACATCAACAGAATTGACGTTAATGGTGCGATGGAAGGTTTTATGGAAATCAGAAAAACCGAAGATGGGAGTCCAGTATACCATGTTTTTGTTAAAGCCTCACCCGAGTCTTGGTGTTACTTTGGTTTTGAAGACAACAGGCTCATTGTGCACTCATCCAACAGCAACATGAATACTGTAATTTCAAAGCGTAGCAATGCCGGAAAAGCAAAAGTTGGTGAGTTGGTGTTTATACCCGGTAGCGATGATGAAGTATTGGCGTTTATCAACAGGTTTCGCAGGCAGTATTATAAAATTGAAACACCTTATAGTTTACGAGCAGAGGTAACGCCCGGTCCTGAACGCAAGAAAAAAGATGAAGAAGACGATGGGTTTTAAAAATCTATTTCTTTTGTTTATTCCTCGATTCAACTTCAATAATTGAATCTTTTGTTGCTTTAATTTTTGCTTCGGCTTGTTTGTACGCCTCAGTAGCCTGATTTAGCGCTTTTTCTGTTTGCATTCTTGCTATTTCCGCTTGATGCCTAAGTTCTTCTACCCTTTGGCTAACTTCATCTGCTTTTTGTTTTTGAGAATAACTGGATACAGCCATTATCCCAATAATGACCAACAAGCATACGATGATGATGTTCTTTTTCATATGAGTATTATTAAAGCTTACTTTTAGTTTACATTTTAAATTTAGATAAAAGTTACTATTTCACCTCAATTAAAAGCCTATTTTTGCCTGCATTAAAATCAATATCATGAGTGTAAAAGAGTACATAAAGAGCAATCAGCAGCGTTTTTTAGATGAGTTGTTTGATTTGTTGCGGATCCCTTCAGTAAGTGCAGACAGCAAGTATAAGGAAGACGTGAGAAAGGCTGCCGTGTTTGTAAAAGAGCAATTAAATGCAGCCGGTGTTGACAAGGCTGAGATTTGCGAAACTCCCGGGCATCCCATTGTTTACGCTGAGAAAATAATTGACAGCAAATTACCAACCGTTCTGGTTTATGGCCATTACGATGTACAACC
>CAZVFM010000277.1:0-2914 GCA_964626095.1 uncultured Roseivirgaceae bacterium
AAGGCATCGGCATTGTAGCCATCCTTCATCAGCATCTCAGCCACTTTTTGGGTGTCGATGCGGGTACGGCAAAATATCAATCCGAATATTTCAGGATTGAAATCGAGCATGCGCTTCAACGCAGGGTATTTATCTCTTTCATTCACCAATACATATTGGTGATCTATGTTTATGTTTCCGGTATGTTTATCGCCAACAGTTAATTCTTCCGGATCGGTCATGTAATTGTTGGCAATAGCGCGCACTTCGCGCGGCATGGTGGCTGAAAACAACCAGGTGATTTTGGTATCCGGAGTTTTAGAGAGTATCTCATCGATGTCTTCCTTAAAGCCCATGTTCAACATCTCATCAGCCTCATCCAATACCACAAACTGAATGGTAGAGAGGTTAACTGCTTTTCTTCCGATAAGGTCGATTAAGCGACCGGGAGTTGCAACAATTATTTGTGCCCCCTTTTTCACTTTGCGGATTTGCTCAGTAATGCTTGCACCACCGTATACGGCTGCAACGTTTACAGGCTTGAATTTTTCGGTGAACTCTTCAATATCGCTAACTATCTGCAAACACAATTCGCGGGTAGGGGCGATGATCAAAGCCTGGGTATGACGCTCATCAGCATCTACCAGTTCGAGTAAGGGCAAACCGAATGCGGCTGTTTTACCGGTACCCGTTTGGGCCAGACCGATAAAGTCGCGATTGCCTGCTAACAATAATGGGATAGCCTTTTCCTGTATAGGGGTTGGCGTTTCAAAGCCGATCAGTTGAACTGAATCAGCCAGTGCCTTCGAGAGGCCAAGTTCTTGGAATGATTTCATTGGTTTTGTTTGATGTTAATCTCAAATGAAACCTCTGATAACTGAATTTCGAGCCCTTGACTAAGGCGATGTTATGACTGGATCTCATTTAAGGGATTATTGTATTAGGTCAATTGTAACGGCTGCTTATAATCTTTTGATTGATTGGAAATTCACTTGTCTGCCGCTTTTCTGTTTTATTTAAACACAAAGGTAGTACTAAAGCATGGATATTGTTCTTACTGAGGACTTATTTTAGTCTTTAGAGATTTGAGCAGTCCATATTTTATTTTGCTGGAACGAAGGTAAACCAATTTAGAATAGGAGTCAGAATAAACTAAAGGTGATCTTACTGACCTGGAACAGTTCAGCCAAATATAAATTTTCAACAACATAGACTTTAATTAATTAAGATCGGCTGTTGTAAGATTCAAGTTAACTTTATCTTTAGGTAAGGCATTTAATTACATGATAATCTCCAGTCAGGTAACCGGTCAAAGCATACGCTTTCTGCAAACAGCTAAAGACAGCTCAGAGAAACTGCTCGAAATGGAGTCCACATTCCAGGCACATTCTGCTGAGCCCATTTCACATTACCGCCTAGCAAAACCACCTTATGTTATTTTGAAATTTGCCTTTATCCTGCTTGTGCCTATTGCCTTCTTGTTTGGATATCGTGGCACCTACAAAAAGTATTTGGATTGATGTGCTTCTCTACTTGGCGCATCTTTATTAGAAAAGAAAATAAACTGATAAAACAATTCTTCTCCTGTAAAAGCCCCAGATATCTTCATTTCTTTCTTCTTTTTTGAAATGATTGACTAATCCGTAATGCATTTTGAGTTCAGGCATCCAATAGCCCCAGTCCGACTTAATTGTTTTGGCAATGCCAATATCCCATGAATGATCTATTCTTGAAAATCTAAAAACATGTATATCCCTTTCCCTGGTCATATCAAGATAATTACTAATACCCGTCAACAGAAAGAAACTTTTCTCTTCACCTAAATCATAAAGCAAGTGATTGGATAATCGAAGTGCATCAAATCTTCTGTTAAGTGATTCAAAAGTCAAATAATGATATCCACTATATATTCTTGAAGAATCTCTTGCAGTTTGTAAGGAAACATTTCCCCGATAATAGATATCCTTCTTTAATTTGACTAAAACTGCATAGCCTATTGCGAAACCAATTCTTGGCTCTTTATTGTAAATTGACAAATTTGTATGGAAACGCTCGCCTGCAATGCGATTTGCACTATAAGTTAAATCAAACACCAATGCCTGTTGTACTTTTTTATCCAATAGATCCTGGCTATAAACAGGAGAATAATTGAGTAGAAGAAGTATCAAGTAACCAATAAGGTACCTAAGTAATACAGGTTGTTTGTGAGCTGTGTTCATTTCCATTAAAACTTAGCTTATCCAAATTTAATAGTTAATTCTGAAATGATTGGTAGAACAATGAAGGAGTTAGCTTTTTAAATGTTGAATTGCAATTGAGTCCCGTAGGGACGATACAAATACATTGCGCTCTCGAAATACTTCATAATACAAGGAACCAGATCTTGGAATAATTGTATTTAAACAAAACGAGGAAAAGTCCCATAGGGACGACATATCGGTAGCAAAAAATTAAAATTTAGAGTAAGTCCTGTAGGGACGAAACATTTACAATACGCTCTGGAAAAGGTTGAGTGCCAATACAAACCGCTCATTCATTTCTATGCGCAGTGTTGTGGCAGAGCTTTTTGATTAATTTGCCCCATGCAATACCCAGTGCTGGAAATTCTTCCTCAACTCAGGCAGACTTTAATCCAAAATAACAAAGTCATTTTACAGGCTCCGCCAGGTGCGGGTAAATCGACTGTATTGCCTTTGCAATTGATGCATGAAGATTGGTTAGCCGGGAAGAAAATCATTATACTGGAACCCCGCAGGCTCGCCACCAAATCGGTAGCCATGCGTATGGCCGACTTGTTGCATGAAAACATTGGAGCGCAAGTTGGTTATCGCATGCGCTTTGAAAGTAAAGTAGGCAAGCAAACAAAAATTGAAGTGCTTACCGAAGGCATACTCACCCGCATGATACAAAGCGACAATGCCTTGGAAGAGGTTGG
>CAZVFM010000277.1:2924-3513 GCA_964626095.1 uncultured Roseivirgaceae bacterium
CATCATCTTCGATGAATTTCATGAACGCAGTCTGCAAGCCGATCTGGCTTTGGTATTGAGTTTACAAGTGCAGGAATTATTGCGCAATGACCTGCGCATCCTCATCATGTCGGCCACATTGGATGGAGAAACTTTAAGCAAGCAACTAAACCATTGTCCTATTATCACCAGTACAGGCAAGCAATATCCTGTAAAGATTAATTATGAAAATCAGGAAGGAGATTTACCTATACCTCAGCGCATGACTAAAATTATTCGCAAAGCCATACGTGAACAGGAAGGAGATGTACTTGCTTTTCTTCCGGGGGTGGGAGAGATTAATCGCACGCGGGAATTATTAAGTCAGTCGGATAATGAGTTATTGATTTATCCCTTGCATGGCAATCTTCCTTTTGCTCAACAGCAAAAAGCCATACTACCGGATGAAAAGGGGAGAAGAAAAATTGTACTGGCAACTTCCATAGCAGAGACATCTTTAACTATTGAGGGTGTTCAAATTGTCATCGATTCCGGATTATCCCGTGTGCCTAAGTTTGACCCGCGCAGCGGACTCAGTCGTTTGGAGACAGTGAAGGTCACCAAAGATGCA
>CAZVFM010000278.1:0-3512 GCA_964626095.1 uncultured Roseivirgaceae bacterium
GGGTAGACCTTTGGCCCTGCAAGGCAGGAGTTAAATCTTTTGATCCAAATTCTGGGTTGCCAAAAATCCTGGCTGACTTATTTTGATTAATCGCTTTAACTTGCAACAATTCGTTTGTGTTACTAAGCAATCGAATACTGTATTCTTCAAGTACATATTTATTAGTAGAGGTGTTCCAAAGCGTATTGAAGTTCAGCTTATTAAAAACACCATCAACAGAGAGAAAAATGTATTTAATCCCATCAAGATGCTGAGTTAATGGTTGAAAAAATCTTTGATGAGAAACCGTATCCAGCATATGGTATTTAATGGCATTTCTGTAGTAAGCGTATTTTCTCATCTCCAATTGCTCTCCCATTGGGAATATAACCAGCTCGGGCGCTTCTAGAGATTGCTTCTTTATGAACAATGCTGCGTATATCACTGAATCTTTTTGGTACTTCTTTCTAATTCTGATAATTTCTATCGCTACCTCATCATCAGCAAGTGTCTGCCAAATGTCCTGCCAATGGTACCCCCGATTTTCAAACTCATCAGCAAACGCTGTCGATTTTGCTGAGAGCTGCTTTTCGATGGCATTTGCTTTTTCCTCTAAGGATTTTATATCCACATTTTGTTGCTGCAATTCTTCAATACTATAACTGTAGTACTTAACAATTTCCTCTTTCAGACTTATCCAGTTGCGGTAATCATTTTTCAGCTGCTCATCATTTCCATTCATTATCCTGTCGCGCACCTTATTTGTTGCATTAAGCAAAAGTGCTTTTGTGGATAATTGTAGGTCATACAGTGCGGCAAGCATCGACTTTCTTTCAGCAGGAGCTTCAAGGTAGTATTCAAGTGCAAAGTCTTGATAATTTTCTAGCACCGGTTTAATCTTTGCATAAAAAGCACTTTTCTCCTTTTCACTCATTGTTGGGAAGAACTCCCTCACTTGCCGCAGATAATCAACAACCACTTCATTAAATAAAGGAGCTGCCAGTTTTCTTCTGTCGGTAAATTGATAGAAGGACGCAAGACTGTATAGGCTATAAGCGTAGTCCGGATGCTGGCTGCCCAAAAGCTGTTTCCTTATTTCAAGTGAACTTTTTAAAGCTTGTTCTGCCTCATTGAAGAGTTTCAAGTCCTGGTAGAGTACGCCAAGATTATTCAGCGTGTTTGCATAAGAGGGTGTGTTTCTACCGATTGATAACTCATAAATTTTCAGGGCTTTTTCAAATAAGGTTTTTGCTTCTGTGAAATTTCCTGACTTCTGCTGCAAAGAAGCAAGGTTGTGCAATCCTATAGCATAGCCCGGATGCCTTTGTCCTAAAACCTGCTCATCAATTTCAATTGACTCTTGTAATAAAGTAATGGCCTCCTTCTCTCTGCCTGTTAATTCATAAAGTGTTGAGAGGTTGGAAATGACAGTAGCATAGTCCCTGCTTTTATTTCCATACATCTGTACAAATATTTCTTTGGCTTCTCTGAATAAAGGTTCAGCTGCCGCAAAATTTCCCATGCTTTGATAAAAAAGCGCCAGTGAATTTGTTGCTGTTGCAAAAGTAGCACTCGACTTACCTTCGCGTTGAAGTAAAATATTTCTTGCCTCTATAAATAACGGCTCAGCATCAGCAAACTCACCCTTACTTTGCTTTAGTCTTCCAATACTTAATAAATTACCTGCATACGTTGCGTGTTGCTTACCGTAAATTTTCTCCCTCGCACGTAGTGACCTGTTCAACAATTGCTCTGCTTCATCAAATTTTCCCAAAGAAATATTAACCTGGGCGAGATTCTCCCAGGCACTTGCAGTAACTGCACTTTCATCTCCATAAGCATCAATGACTATTTCAACCAATTCATTCAGCAAATTGCTGCTGCTTAAAAAATTTCCTCGCAACTGCTCAAGTACAGCATAATTATTTAGCAGTGATGTATATTCCCTGGATTGAGTACTTCCCGTTTGATGGAAGATAGCCAAGGCCTGCAAGAAAAATTCTTCAGCCTTTGCATACTCCCCTGTGATTTGATAGAGTATAGCTTGTGATGCAAGCAAAGAAGCAAATGTTGTCGATTGCTCATCACCCTTAGCCTTTAAAATATTCCCCGCCTGTAGGTAAAGTTTTTCTGCTTCAGCAAATCTATTTTGCGCCCTGTACAAAACGGCAGTTTTTTGTAACGTTGCAGCATAGCGTTCGTGTTGATCAGTATATTGGGTAGAAATAATTACCGATGACTGTTTAAGCAAACTTTCTGACTCTGTATATTGACGTTGATCAACTAGTAACTGTGCAAGATTTTCGGCTGTTTCTGCCCAATGAATACTTTCTGTTTTCTTTTCAGGATCAAACAGACTTAGTGCTTTTCTGTAATACGTCTCGGCCTTGTTCTCGTCACCTTTTGCCTGGCTCATTGCCGCAAGGTTGTTAAGTGTAATACCATCAGCATTATCGGCATCAATTTGCGAAACAAGTGCTTGTGCTTCTGCTCCTCTTCCAAGATTTTCAAGGTTGACCGCTCTTCTATTCAGTGTATTTATGTAAGCTTTTGAAGAGGTTCCCTTTGATTTTTCTAATGCGGGCAAAGCAAGCATATAGTACTTCTCTGCCTCCTCCCACTGATTTCTGGCTTGGTGATTATAGGCGAGTAGTGATAGTATATCAGCATATTCAGGATCAGCATCCAATTGATTGGAAGTATAAATATTTTCTAGCTCTTTAAGCTTTTCAATTGCGGCATTGTGTGAGGTTAGATCTGTTTTTACCTGAGCGAAATAATACAGGGCAGAGAGATAGTCTGTAGTAATCTCTTCATTCTCCACTATTGCTCCAAATGCTTCCTCAAATTTTAAATCGGCTTGTCTGATGTCTCCATTAAAATATTGTGCAATAGCAAGCCTCCATTTGCATTCCAACCAATCGGCCTCTCCAGGAGACAAAATCCGGGATATAATTTCATCTGATGGAGTTAATATTTCTATAGCTTTGTCAAATTGATTTGAGGAGAAGTAGAATGAACCTAAGTTGAACAGTGCTGAGGCATAATTCTCATCTTTTGGTAAATTTAATTCATCTCTTAATTTAACTTCGCGCTGACCAAATTCAATTCCCTTTTCATAATCACCAACTGCATACGCAAGGGTTATGGTGTTGCGCAGTAAACTCAGATAATTCTGATTCAAACCACCATCTTCCTCCAGGTATTCACGGATGGCCATCTCGGCCTGGCTAAGTGCTTGCTCGAATTGTTCTTCTTGAAGCGATTGCTGAGACTGTTCATATGTTTTCAACCATTGTTGCGCTGAAGCAAACGCTGATGAAAAGAGAAAGATAAAGAAGAATGAAAATCTAAGCATTTAACAAAAATATAATGATTAAAAATAATTACTGTAGTGCTTCTTTTAATTAGCGCTAATTATCAGCGGTCTTAAAAATATTTCAATGTAATCGTGGTGGGGCTTACACCGCCAAACCAATTGATTTTACTTTTCTCAAATGAGGGGGGTCCGAAAGTGCCCATTACATCGTTAG
>CAZVFM010000279.1:0-3510 GCA_964626095.1 uncultured Roseivirgaceae bacterium
ATTGCGCATTATCCGATTGATCCTTTTTCTTACACCCGAAGAAAGACCAAAGAGGTGGTAAACTTTGGCGCACACCAGGTGCCAAGAGTTATTGCTGATTTGAGTCATATAGCAGTAAGCGACTACAAAGACTTAAAAGCGATTGGACATTTTTACTTGCCAGAGTTAGACAAGTGGAAGATGAATGATCAGGGAGCTGATTATGTTTATAGCGGATCAACACCCATTCCTTTCATGTTGCCCAATGGTCTGAAAGAGATTTTGGATTATGACATTTGGCTGAGTAATGAGGACAAGATCAACAAACTCCCTCTGTTCGATTCAATAAGCGAATTCAATCAGTCAAAGCAAAAACATGCAGCATTGAATTTTGTATGTTTTGAATTGAATGAAATTGATTCATTAACATCTCTAAATGAATTGACAAATTTGGTGTTGATGATCAAAACCGAAAATGCGCATGCCATGCCGGCATTGAGAAGAATATTTGTTGACTTGATCAATCAGGGAATTGAAGTGCCTGTAGTGATCTCAGCTTCTTATGAAAACCTGGATGAAGACCATTTCAGAATTTATTCTTCTACTGATGCAGGTGGTTTATTTATAGATGGACTGGGAGATGGCATTATGATCAGCAACAGATCAGACAAACCAAAAGAGCAACAGTTACAGGATATTTCCATCAGCAATAAAACCGCTTTTGGAATTTTACAGGCTACGCGCACCCGCATGTCGAAGACAGAATATATTTCTTGTCCTTCATGCGGCAGAACCTTGTTCGATTTGCAAATTACTACAGCGATGATCCGCAAACGCACCGATCATCTGAAAGGAGTGAAGATTGGTATCATGGGATGTATCGTTAACGGACCCGGAGAGATGGCCGATGCAGATTATGGTTATGTGGGTTCAGGTCCTGGTAAAATAACCTTGTACAGAAGCAAAGATGTAGTGAAGCGCAATGTACCTTCTGCACAGGCGGTAGATGAATTGATTAATATCATAAAAGAAGACGGCAACTGGATAGAACCGGAGGCAGTAGAAACATTTTAATTATGGAAAAGGAGCAGACAGAAAATGTAAAAATTGACCCGGCTAATCAGCGCAGGGTAAGTGTAAAAGAGTTCTTTGGTATAGGTCCCGTATTGGGATATTTTTTCAGGAAGAAGGACCCTGCCCGTCCAAGCAATGTCAACATCAAAATGATGCACGGGATCAATAAGATTTCGATACTTATGTTTCTTGCTGCGCTGATAGTGATAATTGTGCGCTTGATACAAAGAATGTTTTAGCTTACCCATTAGATGCCTTAAACAAACTATTTGGTATCCAAAATGCCCGAAGCCTAATACCCAATGCCTCCCGAGACTTCGGGATGCCCAATCCGTACGACCTATTCCCATCCAAATACCTATATATATGCATGCTTTTATGCAGCTTATTTCGTTACTTACATGATTAATTTTTATTGATTTTAGACTCAATTTTCATAAAAGCTGTACTTTAGCAGATTATTATAAGTACCTCAAAATGAGGATATTGATTTATATAGGCTTACTATCTGTTGCGCTGGGATCTTGTACACAGCGTTCAATATGCCCTGCTTATCAAAGTGCCTTTATCCACGACAAAGAAGAGCTTCGTAAGAAATTCAGCTATTTCGATGATGATGCTGTGCCTCGCGGAGGCAAGGCAAACAAGAATAAATACTTAATAGCTGAGCCGGTTACTTATCGAAAAAAGGTAGAGAGCTTGAATACCGTGCCCATGAAGGCGGTAGCTACCAACGTTCCTGATTCACTTAAACATGCCAGCCAGAGAGATGTAGCGGCTGATCTTGATAAGGCAGCTCGTTCGGTAATTGACAGCACGTATATTGAAGATGTAGGGGCAACTGCTGAAGCATCGGCAAAGTCGGGTGAGGGAGTTTACATGATAAGTGTCGACCGGGAGCATCATGTGCTGAAGTACGATCCTATCAAAAGGCAATATTGGGTGGATAGTCTGAAGTACAACGTTGATCAGGACAATTACATGTGGTACTTACGAAAGCAATTGGTTTTGCCTGATGCGAGGCTAGCTCAGGAGGAAGCAGCAGAGACTGAAAAGACTGAAAGAAAAGCAGAGAAAAAGGGATTGTTCTCTTTTCTAAAGAGAGAAAAGTCAGGAGAGGAAAAACCAAAGCGACAGAAGAAGGAAAAGAAAGCTAAAGTCGAACCGGAAAAGGTAGCCCCGGTAATTGAAGAGAAAGATGAAGAGGAAGAAGAGGATGATGGGTTTTAGAGTGCCTTAGTAAAAAAAAGACAATCAATCAAACAAACTTAAGTTACCAAATTGGTCGGCAGCGGGAGCCTGCTTGATTAGGCTCGCATCATTGTTATTGATATCGTTAATTCTTGGGGAAACGGTATAGGCAAATATCAGCTCTGCTGAAATGGGCTTGAGCAGCGCCAGTAAAGCGGGCTCTTCAGCTTTTGGATTCAACCATATTTTTTCTTCTTCCTTGTTGAGTATTAATGGCATACGATCATTCATTTCAGCAACGGTATTGTTTGCTTCTGTGCTTATGATGGTAAAAGTATGTACCTGACTATTCTCAGCTTCGTATTCCTCCCAAAAGCCGGCAAATGAAAACGCCTCGCGGCTATTCAAACAAACCCGGTAGGGGATCTTACTTTTCTTCCCACTGCTTTTCCATTCGTAAAATCCATCAGCCGGAAT
Source organism: uncultured Roseivirgaceae bacterium (assembly GCA_964626095.1). Taxonomy (GTDB): domain Bacteria; phylum Bacteroidota; class Bacteroidia; order Cytophagales; family Cyclobacteriaceae; genus DAOLDI01. The sequence goes on from CAZVFM010000279.1 coordinate 2,722, forward strand.
AATGCAACGGTTTTTGCGCAGTACCTTCTTTAAGTAATTTTTCTGAGGAATATCTTCCGCTTTAGTATAGAGCAAGCGTGTACTTACCGTTTTATTTTTTGCTTGCTCAGGGGGTATACCCCAGTAAAACATAGAAATGCCATTAGGATGTTCAGTTGTAATAATGGGTAATAATTGAGTTGGAGCTGCATTATAGCTAGGCTTGTAATATGGGGGAACATCAACATCAAACAAGTTGTTTAATTTATCAGCATCGAGAGTGATGGTATAGCGTGTACTCATAAGATTAGTTGATGCTACGTTGGATAAAGTCTATTGCCCTTTTCTCTGACCAAAATAGCTTATTTTGATTTATATCCGTGAAGCCTACATGGCCTCCTCTGCGAGGAATTTCAATTTTCAATAGTTGGTGTAGCTTAAATTGTTCTGTTGGGTAACAGCTTTCACTTAAAAACGGATCGTTTAGGGCATTGACCAATAATGTTGGTATTTTGATATTATCAAGAAATTGTAGTGCGCTGCAACTTGCATAATAATGTATTGCGTCATTATAGCCGTGGAGAGGCGCGGTGTAGGCGTTATCAAAATCTATCAAATTTTTGATGTGCTTTAAAGGTTCAATATTCAGGTTACTATTACTCCTGGCCTTTTCTATTATTTTTTTTCTTAGACTTTTCATAAAATACCAGGTGTACATGAAATTTCTTGGTCTTGAAATTTGAATGCAACTTTGGTATAGGTCAATAGGTACGGAAAAGACGGCAGCTACGTTGATTAACTTTGCACTAT